>NZ_AEXQ01000043.1:0-14809 GCF_000191865.1 Turicibacter sp. HGF1 | reverse complement strand
TAGAGATTTTTTTTTATGTTAAAAGGACTCCTGAAAATAGTCTTGAGAGAGATTCTTTTATTTTTACAATAGTGCTTCTATTTTTGTAGTCAGTTAAGGTTAATTCTGTTGATTTTAAGATATCGGCTTCAAACTGATTTTTTTGTTGTTTAGCAATCTCTTCTGAGTAAATGATAGCATTGACTTCAAAGTTTAACTCAAAGCTTCTTGTATCCATATTTGCAGTTCCAACGGAGCAAACTTCGTCGTCGATAACCACTGTTTTAGCATGTAGGAAGGCATCTTTATCGTAATGATAGATTTTTACGCCGTAATTTAATACTTCTCCAGCATATCCAAGATTTGCCCAGTAAACGAATGGATGATCACCTTTCCCAGGAATCATCACTCTTACATCTACACCTGAGATTGCGGCTAATTTTAGGCTATCTGCAATACTTTTATCGATAATTAAGTAAGGAGATTGAATGTAAATATATTTTTTAGCACGTTGAATCATTTTTAAGTAAGATAGCTTAATTTCATGCTTATTTCCTGTATTTGGTCCACTGGATACGATTTGCATTCCAATATTTTGATTATTTTGCGTTAAATCAGGCAAGACTGGATGAAGGGAAATATCTTCTTTGGTCGCATATCGCCAGTCTGCTAAAAAGCGTAAATTTAAATCTTTTACAGAAGATCCTGTAAATTTTATATGAGTGTCTCGCCAGTATCCAAATTTAGCGTCTTTTCCTAAGTATTCATCCCCAACATTGAAACCACCAATGTATCCAATACGACGATCAATGACAACAATTTTACGATGATTTCTAAAGTTCATGTTTATATTAATCAAGCGTAGCCAGGCTGGGAAAAATTCACCAACTTTCCCTCCAACAGCAATTAAATCTCGAAGTTTTTCTTTAGTGAGGGAGCGGCTTCCAACTGAGTCATAAAGGAATCGAACTTCGACGCCGGATTTGGCTTTTTCGATTAAGATATCGAGGATTTTATTTCCGATTTCGTCTCGTCTAAAGATGTAAAACTGGATGTTGATACTTTTTTGAGCTTTTTTTAGGTTTTCGAGTAGAGAATCGAAAAATTGTTGACCGTCAGAAAATAATTCGACTTCGTTATCGTTTCTAAATGGACAGTATTCGAGATTTTCGATTGCCATAATCATATTAGAGGCAGGCAAATCTGAGATGTTTGTTTGTGCTACTTGTTGTTTATATTTTTCAAAGATTTTGAGTTCTGATTCTTTTACATTAAATATTTTAGAGTTATTGATTCGTCGACCGATCATTAAAAAGACGATAAATCCAAGTAGAGGAGCGATATATAAAATTAATGTCCAAGCAATAATACTATTTGCAGATCGTTTTTCTTTAAAAACCATATACATGATGGTGACTAAGTTGATAAGATGGATTAAGATAGAAAAAAATTGAAACATGGTAATCTCCTTTCGGATTAGCTTAAAGAGGCTATTAATGATAGTTTATGTGATATGAACTAACTTTATCAAAAGAAGAATTATTTTTAAAGAGGAGGAAGAAATTTTGACAAAGTATATTGATTTAAGTTATGAAATTGAACATCAAATGGCGGTTTATCCAGGGGATGACGAGCTCAAATTGTATCGTCATCGATTTTTAAATCGCGATTATTACAATGATACAAAATTAGAAACAGGAATGCACGTTGGAACTCATATTGATGCACCAAGTCATCTACTAAATAAAGATCGTTTTATTTGCGATTATCCTGTTGAAAAATTTATTGGAAATGGCTGTTTATTAGATGTTCGAAATGAAGAAATTATTAAACTAAAGGATGAGTATTTGGATAAAGTTCAAGAAGGTGACATTGTATTGTTATATACGGGATATGATGAGTTTTTTGGAACAGATAAATATTTTGAAAATCATCCAATCGTTGATGAAAAATTAGCACAATTTTTCGTAGACCGAGGTGTTAAATTAATAGGAATCGATATGCCATCACCCGATCAGTATCCGTTTAAAGTGCATCATAAATTATTAGAAAATGATATTTTAATTATTGAAAATCTTCGAAATTTAAAAAAATTAGAGGGAGTTAAGAGGTTTGAAGTCATGGCTTTTCCGTTAAATATTCGCGCTGAGGCTTCATTAACGAGGGTTGTAGCAAGGATAAATTAAAAAAGCTATCTCACGTGAGATAGCTTTTTTAATTTAATCTGTTACAATGACCTCTTTCTTTTTGACCACGAAGAAAGCAATGATTAATCCGATAAATGTTAAAGCACCAATGGATGCAAAAGCAATATTCATACCGTATACTTGCGATTCAAGTGGATTTGTTGAAGATGAAGTCAAACTGGCTTTACTCATGATGGTAATGATGATTGAGGTTCCGATAGAACCTGCTACTTGACGTAATGTATTATTAGCAGCATTACCATGCGCATATAAATCACGATGTAATGAGTTTAATCCTGACGTTGTTAATGGCATTGTAAGCATGGCAATTCCTAGCATTCTTAATGCGTAGACAACGATCACATATGTTTTGGTTGTATCTGGAGTTAAGAATGAGAGTCCAAATGTTCCAAGTGTTAGGATAGTCAGTCCGATTAATGCTAGATAGCGAGCGCCGTATTTATCGAATATTTTTCCGGTAATCGGGTTCATAACTCCCATGATGATAGCACCTGGCATAAGGGCAAGTCCTGTGTCAAAAGCGGAGTATCCTTTGATATTTTCTAGGTACATGGGTAAGATCAATTCGGATGAAATGAGTCCTGCATAAGTAATCATGACAATAATAGTAGAGAAGATAAAGGTTTTGCTTTTAAAGACAGTTAAGTTTAGGATGGGGTCTTTCATTGTTAATTGACGCCAAATAAATAATATTAAGAATAAAGCACCTATTAATAGTGGAAGGTAAACTAATTTATCCGTCCAATCATAGTTTCCAGCATTACTGAATCCGTATAGTAGAGCTCCAAATCCTATTGTAGAGGCTATAAATGAGAAAAAATCCATGGATACATTTTTACCACCCGTTACATTTTTTAGTAAGAAGAAGGCGAGGATAATATCGATGATCGCGAATGGAATTGGAATATAAAAGAGATATCTCCAAGGATAGCTATTGATAATCCAGCCTGATAGTGTTGGGCCAACTGCAGGAGCAAAAGCAAGGACGATTCCGACGATTCCCATGGCAAATCCACGGCTTTTTATGGGAAAGATTAGCATAAATACGGTTTGCATTAGGGGGACGGTAACACCTCCTGCTAAACCTTGTATAAATCTAGCGGTTAATAGCACTTCAAAGTTTGTGGCAAAAGCTCCAATTATGGTTCCAATGGTAAAGAGGGACATTGAAGTTAAAAATAGTGTTTTAGTTTTAAATCGGTTAATAAGAAAGGCTGTAAAAGGAATAACGATTCCTAGAGCAAGCATGTATCCTGTACTGAGCCATTGAACAGTTGAGACACTGACGTTTAATTCTTTCATGATATCAGGCAGTGCAACGTTCATGAAGGTGCTATTTAAGAAAGTAATAAAAGTACCGAGTAAGAAAACGGCTGCTATAACGATGACGTTATCGCCTTTATCATTAGATGATGATTCATTCATAAGGTCACCTCGCTAATTTAGGGATATCATTATGATTCATCATTAATAATTTTTTATGCTATTACCTATTTATAAGGGATGTTATCTTATGTTTTTTGTTATATGATTAGGTCAGATTATAAATTTAGGAGGTTATTATGACGTTTGAGAAGATGATTAAGTGTTGTGGGAATTTGACGCCAACAGAAAGTCAGCTGGCGCAATATATATTAAGAAATAAGGAAGAAGTTCAAACCTCATCGATTCAGTCTCTTTCAGAGAAAACATTTGCTTCTAAGTCAGCGATTCATCGCTTTTGTAAAAAGATTGGGTTTGAAGGATTTAATGATCTTAAAGTAAAGATTGCTAAAGATTTGGTGGAGGAAAGCAAGGGGGTCCCGCATATTGATGTGAATTTTCCATTTACAGCACTTGATAATCATCAAACGATTGCAAATAAATTGCTTAATTTATATGAAACAACGATCGAAGATACATATCAATCGATTAATTTAGAGGATTTTAATGAGTGTGTAAAATTACTTTATGAAGCAGATTATATTGATATTTATACGCATGGTCACAATATGAATGTTGCAAAGAATTTCCAGGATAAAATGCGTGCGATTGGACGTAAGGTGACGTGCCCAAAGTCAGCCTATGATCAGCGAATGACGGCTGTTTCATCGAATGAACGTCATGTCGCAGTTATTATTTCGTATTCTTTGAAGGCAACTTTTTTACCATCTGTTATTGATATTTTAAAGGATAAAAAGGTTGAAATTATTTTAATTGGTCGTCTTGGAAATAAGATTCCGTATCAGTCGATTCAACATTATTTATATATTAGTGATCGCGAAAACTTAAGAAATCGAATTTCTCAATTTTCTTCTCATATTGCGATGCAGTATATGCTTGATTTACTTTTCAGCTGTATTTTCAAAGTTGATTATGATGAGAATATACGGTATATCGAGGAAATCATGAATACGATTGATGATCGTGAAATTGATTATGAAGATTAATTTTTTTATAAAGGCCTCTTAGTTTTTCCACTGATAGGCCTTTATGGTGCCAAAAAGTTTCAAAATGATGAAAAAAAATCAGGAAGTTTTAAAACATTAAACCAGTCTTTGTTTATTCTATTGAACTTTGAAAGAGAAGAAAATATAGTAGGTTTAGGAGGCGGTTTAATGAAAAAAGTCATTTTTTTTGATATAGATGGAACCTTAATTGATAGTCATAATGGAAAAAAAGATATTTCATCTCGTGTAAAACAGTCATTACGTGATTTACAAAGACGGGGGCATTATGTTTTTATTGCAACAGGAAGACCATATGCTTTTTTAAGTAAAGTGATTCGCGAGTTTGGTTTTGATGGGTACGTTCTAGCTAATGGAGCTCATGTGATTGTTGATGGAAAAAAGATTCATAGTAAAGCAATAGATAATGGGATATTAAAGAATTTAGTTTCACATTTAGAGAATAAAAATCTTGAATTTGTGTTAGAAGATGAGACATGTGTTTACGCATATGAGAATTATGAGAAGATTTGGCCATTTTATGAGCAATATGGGATTTTAAAAGATTATTTTATGTTAGATTACGAGGTGGATCAGGTCAATGCGTTTAAGATAGAGGTGCTATGTCCAAAGCCAGAAGATTTAGAGTATTGTATAGAATTTTTAAAAAATCATGAGGAATATACATACTGCCACAGTGTGCACCCTACACATCTTGAAATTTATTTAAAGGAAAATCATAAAGCGACGGGAATTTTAAAGGTATTAGATTATTTGAATATCTCGATTGAAAACACGTATGCTTTTGGTGATGGAAGTAATGATATTGAGATGTTAGAGACTGTTGGGTGTGGAATTGCCATGGGGAATGCTTCAGATGAGGTTAAAAAATATGCTAATGTGGTGACAGATACAGTAGCGAATGATGGCATTGTATCAGGGATTGAAAAATATATTTTAAGCTAATAAAAGGTGAGAGTATTGGTTCATTTTTATATGGAAATATTGAAAAATAATAAAAAAGGTCTGTATCGAATCAATACAGACCTTTAATTTAGCTGAATAAGTTAATAAAGATGGTAATGATACCTGAGTTGATAAAATCAATGAAGAGTCCCCCAACAAGTGGGACGACAAAGTAGGGTGTTGGTGTGAATCCAAAACGATTTGTTAATTCGTCCATATTGGCAATAGCATTTGGGGTTGCACCCATTCCGAATCCGCATGTGGCTGAGGCGAATACAGCTGCTTCGTAGTTTTTCCCCATGACTTTATAGGTTATAAAGGAAGCAAAAAGTGCAATCAGAATGGATTGAGCAATTAGCATGATGATAAGTGGTAAAGCTAAATCGAATAATTGCCAAAGTTTCAGTCCCATAAGCGCCATGGTTAGAAAGAATGAGAGAGATAAGCTACCAATTGTTTCAATTTCTTTTTCAACCAGTTCTTTTCCTCTTAAATCGGCAATATTTCGAATAAGGGCCGCTACAAGCATCGCTCCGATATAAGAGGGGAATGTTAAACTTGTCATTTGAATGAATTTAGAAACAATAGATCCTAATCCCATGGCAATGAATAGTAAGCACGCACCATTCATCATGTGTTTTAGTGAGAGAATGTTTGTATTTTCTTCGTTAAATCCTCCCGCTTCTTCTGGTTTTTGATTTGATTTTTCAGCTTTTAAATGATGTTTAAGTATTAAATTTCTTGCTACTAATCCACCGAGAATACTTCCCATGATTAGTCCAAAGGTTGCTGAAGCAACTGATACGGTTGTTGCTCGTTCAACGCCAAGTCCTTCAAGAATCGGACCAAATGATCCGGCAGTTCCATGTCCTCCAACCATTGGAATAGATCCAGTTGCGAGGCCGAGTAATGGAGATAACCGAAAAGCAGTTGCGAGAGATACTCCAACGATATTTTGTAAGATGACAAGTAAAATGGCAAGAAGTAAGAAAGTAATCACTTTTTTACCGCCTTGTTTTAATAAAGCAAAACTTGCTGTAAATCCGATACTTGTAAAGAATGTTGTCATGAATAGATTTTGTAAGGATGTATCTAAATTTATGGCTGCGAGGTTAGTTTGATATAAAAAGAGTGTAACTAATGAAAAAATAAATCCGCCTACTACTGATGGTGGAATACAGTATTTAGAGAGAATCGAAAATTTCTTTCGGATATATTTTCCTAGATAAAAAATAATTGAAACTAAAGCCATTGTTTCGTAGAGGTTTAAATTCAGTTCCATGTCTTAGGCTCTCCTTTCATTTCTCTAATTATTATGGATGAATTGTTATATAAAAATTAGAGTTTAAGTATGAACAAATCAAATATGTTACTATTTTACTTCATAACTGATAATCATAATTTTAAAAAAATGCTTTCGAAAAAAATTCGAAAGCATTTTTTATTGAATCAATTTTTCTAGTGTCTAGTAAAATACTAGGGTAAATCTACATTAGTTAAATAAAAAATCATTAATAGATAGTTTTCATCCAATTTAAATCAATAATCCCTGAACCCACTGTCTCTTTTAAGGTAGATAATAAGTTCTGTATGTCATCTAATGTATAATTGTAAGGTAGTTCATTAAATCCATTCCATGAGAATTTTAGAATTGTTGCTGGTTCAGGTGATAATGGAGAGTTAGGGTCAGTACTGTTTCCACGATAGGAGATATCTTTATACTCGTAGATAGTATCAAGGGCTAAGATTTTTCCTGTGTAAGATGAGTTAGAGGCACTTTTTTGGTTATTTCGTAATGGGTATTTAATACCTAGGATAGCTGAGTTTTCTACTAGGACTGCACCGCCTTCTGTTGAGATGGCTCCATTACTTGTGACATTGAAGCTATAGCCTTTGTTAGTAATGGCTTTAGCGACTGATGATGGAATTAAAGTAGGGGCTTTGTAGGCATTTTGTGAATCCATCACGATATTATAGACGTGTGCATTACCACCACGAAGTCTAGGTAATCGATCCTGTGAATCTAAGTAGTAGTTGTGGTGCATTGTAATCTCTAAGTCCTTGTTATCAGTAGCCATTTCTGTAGCTCCAATCAAATGGGTTTTCTTTTGAGGTGCCGCAACGGCCATTATGGTTTCTTGACTTAGGTTTTGAGAGCGTAGGAATTGATACATTGGATAGGCTGATTGGTTAGCTTCCATTGCTTTAAACATTGCTTCATAGAATTCACCACGACCAGGTAGGAATTTCGAGTATGAAATAGTTAGTCCTGTTGTTCCTTTTTTAGAGTCAACGACACCATCGTATGCTTTACCAAATGTACAGTGATCAATCCAGATGTTACTTGATTGTTCTAGTGTGATGTAATCCCAATCATTTTTATCATATTTTCCTTTTGTTGATTCGTCCCATTCCCAGAGTTCATCGAATTCAATGTTTCGAATGACGATGTTATTTGAACGTTTGAAGATTAAAGCTCCATGAGTGAGTTTGGCCCCGTTTTTAGAGAAGATTGTCAGACCATCAAATCCATCAATCATAATCTTACTGACACCTGTTTCTTTTAAAATAGGGTGAGTTAAGGCAGTGTTATGAGAGGTAAATGGTGCGACTTGAGCACTTGGTCCAATAACATTCCACCCCAGGTCAATATCATTCATAATTTCAATGACTTTGGTTGAAGCCTTTTTAGTAAGAGCTTCTCCTAATTCCTTAGCGTTTGTAACTTTGATGTAGTAAGGGCTAGTTTCATCTAATTCACCTCCACCAGTTACACCCTCAGCAAATCCCGCTACTGAATACTTTGATTGACTGGCTTCAGGTTTTACTTCAGGAGTCGGATCTTTAGTAGGTTCAGGTTCTGGCGTTGGTTGTGGCATTGGAGAAGGATCAGGATTTGGTGTTGAATCTGGTGTTACTGTGTTATCAACATCAGTTACTAAAATATTGTCATAGTTGACTTGAACTTTGCTTGCGACTAGTCCTACAGCACCAGCTGTTAAAGAATCATCAGTTGCTTCTATCATCAGTTTCCCATTTAAATATACTTTTAAGATAGAACCTTGCATTTCGAGTGTTACGTTATACCAAGTATTTTGTTGAATTTCTGTACTTACCTGGGCAATTACCGAAGAAGCCCCATTTACTTTCTTACGTAGTTCTAATCCATTTTTGCTGCTTAGACTTACCCCATAGAAGTTATTCCCGTCTGTGTATCGGCCACATAAAAAAGCACGATTAGATCCATTGAAGTCAAGAACTTTCATATCTGCTGAAATACTGTAGTCAGTCCATGATAAATCGCCACGCATGATACGACCTTCGCTATTAGTAGAGGTATGTCCAATTGTATTGGTTTCATCTAAAATAATATTAAAGCTCCCTCTTTGGATTTCCCACTGGTCGTAGTTTGATTCAAAATCTTCTGAAAAGTATATGTTTGATGCTAAAACATCACTTTTTTGTGTTAGTAGTAAACTAGCTGTCATAAAAGCGAAGCTATAATAAGATAAATGTTTTTTTGTAAGCTTCAAGGTCATTCCTCCTGGTTTTTAATATGTATCATCATAAGGGAAATGACTGAGATAAAAAAGTGAAAAGAATGTCATGGCATCAAAAAAGCCTCTAGTCTGAGGCTCCTTAATTAAAAATATTTTCCGCTAAATTTTTCTTTTACTGCATCTAAGACTGGTTTAAAATCTTCTTCGTTTTCCGAGAATAATTTAATGAGTTTTTCTTTAGCTTCAATGTATTCAGGGTCGGTTTCGCTATGATTTACAATAGGATTAAATAACTTGTGGTATTTCATAAATAATACAGGGTGTTTTTTAGCAAAAGCTTCAACTTCATCAATATGACGTTCTGGCTTTGTTGCGTTTTTAATCCATTTAAAGACGTAATCGTATTTATCAGTCATTTGAAATCATCCTTTCAGATTAGGTGTTCATTATAGTTTTGCTTAAAGTACTAGGATTTATAACTAGGTCACGTTAAAATAAAAGTAGGTTATGTGAGAGGATTAAGGAGTTGTTTAGGATGTGTGATAAATTTAAGGATTTAAAAATTGATTGTAAAAATTGTTTCGGTCTTTGTTGTGTGGCACTATATTTTTCGAAGTTTGAGGGTTTTCCAAGTGATAAGGTTGCAGGGAAGCCGTGTTCTCATTTAAGTGATGACTTTAGTTGTAAAATTCACGAGTCGTTAAGTGATAAAGGTTTAAAAGGATGCACTGCTTATGATTGCTTTGGGGCGGGCCAAAAGGTCGCACAGGTCACGTATAAGGGAATTGATTGGAAGCAATCATCTAAGACTGAGATGTTTGATGCCTTTGTGGTGATGCGTCAGTTACATGAGATGTTATGGTATTTAACAGATGCGAGCTTACAAGAGGTATCGATTTCACTTAAGAAAGAAGTTGAAGAGATGAGACTGAAGATTGTTCAGTTAACGTATCTTGATCTCGCTTCATTATTAGTTTTAGATATTGAATCATATCGTGATGAGGTCAATAAAATTCTTCGTCAGATTGGAACGTTATCAGGTGAGAAACTTGGCAAAGATTTGATGGGAAAAAATTTAACGAAAAAGAATCTAATTAACTCGGATTTAAGAGGGGCACTATTAATTGCAGCTAATTTGAAGAATCAGGATTTAAGTGGAGCTAATGTTATTGCGGCAGATTTTAGAGATGCAGATATTAGGGGGGCTAAACTTGATAAATGTTTATTTTTAACGCAATCCCAGATTAATGTGGCCAAAGGAGATCAGCAGACAAAAATTCCAAATTGGCTATCACGTCCTGCGCACTGGTAATATAATTTTTCGCTAGACTTTGGTTTTGAATTGACTTTTCAGTTAGTCTAAAATACTAATAGCTTTCATAATATGATAAGGAGAGGTACTTTTTAAGTTGCCTCTTCTTTTTTTGAATGAATATAGGGAGAGGATAGAGATGTGTACAGCTATTACATTAAAGACACAAGATGGATTGCATGCATTAGGGAGAAATTTAGATATTGTGGCTTTATTAGATGTTGCTGTTATTTTGATTCCGAGGTCATATGCATTTACTCATACTATCATGAGCCTAAAAAAGAAAAATAAATACGCGATGGTTGGAATGTCTACGACGTTTGAAAATCATGTCTTATTAGTTGACGGGATGAATGAAAAGGGATTAGCTTGCGCTGTATTAGAGTTACCTAAATATGCTTCATGGAGTAAAGCATTGGATAAAGATAAAATAAATGTGGCTCCTTATGATTTTGTTTATTGGATTTTAGCAAATTTTCAATCTCTTGAGGAAGTAAAAGACGGATTAAAAAATGTAAATCTAGTTAATGAGCCGCTTGAAGGGAAAGAGGTATCAGTAGATGTTCATTGGATTGTAACTGATCGTACAGGACAGTCTATTGTAATAGAAAAAACGAAGGGGAATTTTCGAATTTATAATAATAAGGTGGGAGTTTTAACTAATGCTCCAACATTCGATTGGCATCTCATAAATTTAAATCGGTATATGAATATACAAGTGACGAATCCGCATAAGGTGAAGTGGGGACATCAGGAGTTAAGTTTTGACTCAGAAGGTTTTGGGGGAATCGGACTGCCAGGAGATGTTTCATCTTCATCTCGTTTTGTAAAAGCAGCTTTTCTAAGAAATCATATTAGAGTAGAAAAAGGAGAAGATGCTTTAATAACAAGTACTTTTCATATTTTAAGTAATGTGGCTGTTATCAAAGGAACTGCTGTTACTTGCCACCAACAATATTTGAAAACGCAGTGTACTAGTTGTATGTGTTTAGAGACAGGCGTTTATTACTATAACACTTATAATAATAATCAAATTAATGCTATTCATTTATTTGACGAGAATTTAGATGCCTTTGAAGTTAAGGTGTTTCCTTATCAAGATAAACTGGTAGTACAGAAACAAAATTAAGTAAACTATGAGGGGGATTAAAGATGGATTTATCTTTTTTACAAACTAACTGTATTCCGGTCATTGTAGGAATTTGTTTGTGTGTGGGGTATGTTATCAAAAATAGTTTAACTCTTGTACAGAATAAATATATTCCATTAATTATGGCTATTTTAGGTTTGATACTAAATGTTTGGATTAATAAAGGAATTTCACCTGATATTGTTCTTGGGGGAATGTTTTCAGGACTTTCGAGTACGGGGGTTCATCAGTTATTTAAGCAATTGATTCAAGTTCAGAGTGATGAAAAATAAGAAAAAAGAGCTAGTTAACTAGCTCTTTTTTCTTTTAATTAATAGGTGAACTATTGTTAGATTGTTGTGACCATTCAACTAATCTTGCCATCTCTATTGGAGATTCTTGCATTCCTCTTATGATCCATTCATCAATCCATCCAAACAGGCCACAAGCTAGCCATGCATTTGTATAGGCCTGGATATTTTCTTGTTCAGGCTTGGGTCCACATACAGATTTAATCGTATCTAAAACTAAATAAGATAAGCCACATTTATAAAGTAATTGATAGGTTTCAGCATATTTTAGATAATGACCAAATAGACTTTCGACAAAATTAGGATTTTTACTTTGCTCAAACTCAGTTCCCCATTCTTGAATTAATTTCACCAAATGTTGTTTTAAAATATCTTCTTTATTTATAAAATTTCTATAAAAAGAAGCTCTACTAACCAGTGCATTTTTTACAATCTCTGTAATTGTAATGTCTTCAAAGGGGTGATGTTTCATTAAACTTAAAAGTGCATGAGTAATTTGCTCTTTAACAAATGAATTATTTTGTTCTTTTTTCATGTGATACAAAACCTCCAATTTGTCTCATTTTTTCCAGATATCTTGTTTTCTATTTTAGTAGATGATACATTTGTCTCCGTTAGAGGATACCTATGTATAAATGAATTGTCAAGGAGGTTTGTCGATGGTTTTTAGGTTAATGAAAAACACTTTTATTGTTGTCACAATTATCTTGTTATTAATAGTTGTCTTTTTAATCATTGCTATGTTCATAGGCTCAAGACCGATTAAAAGTAACTACTATAATCAAGTTGATGCAGTGGGCATGATTGAAAAGAAATATACTAATCGTGGGGAGTATGAAGTTGAGTCTATTAAAGCTAATAGCAATGAAGAATTATTTAAGGAGTACAAAATATGGTATCCGTTAGAATTAGAGGAAAAGGCTGATAAAACATATCCAGTTGTTTTGTTAGTAAATGGGACAGGGGTTCCCTATACAAAGTATGGTGCAATATTTGAACATTTGGCTTCGTGGGGATTTATTGTGGTAGGAAACGATGATAAAAATTCAGCAAGTGGTAAGTCGTCATCTATTATGTTGAACTACATCCTTTCTTTAAATGAAGATAACGAAAGTATTTTTTTTGGCAAAATAGATTTAGGTAATATTGGAATATCAGGGCATTCACAAGGAGGTGTGGGTGCAATTAATGCTATAACAAGCTTTGATAATAGCAACATATTTACGTCGCTCTATACAGCAAGTACCACAGCTTTAGAGCTCGCTCAAGCACTTGAATGGGACTACGATGTATCAAAAATAAAAATCCCTTATTTTAAAGTAGCAGCTACAGGAAAGTCTGATGCTGAGTTAATAGCACCTCTTTTATCTTTAATAGATAATTATAACAGAGTAGAAAGTGAACAACTTACCATTATGGGAAGACGAAAGAATGTTGAGCATGACCAAATGCTAACTCATGCTGATGGTTATATGACAGCTTGGTTTAGGTACACATTAATGAATGATGAAGAAGCTGGTCAAGCTTTTTCTGGTGATGTCCCTGAAATCTTAACTAATTTAGATAATTGGCAAGATGTTCAAATTAAAGAATAATGACCGATGAAAAAATAAATTTCTCAACAAGTAAAGATAGCTTTACGGATTATAGTAAGAATTGGCTAAAGTTGAAATGGGTATCCTAAATTATTTTATTTTTTTAAATATTAATCTGTTGTATAGTAGCAAAATAGGGAGGACATAATGATGACAACAATATTATTAATTATTATTTATATTGCTTATATTGGACTTGGAATTCCTGATTCATTACTCGGGGTAGCATGGCCAGCCATTTATCGTGAGTTTGGATTACCTGTTTCTACTGTTAGTTGTATTTCATTATTAATTTCAGTAGGAACGGTTATTTCAAGCTTATTAAGCGCAAGAGTAATCAATAAGTTTGGGACAGGGAAGGTAGCAGCGGTTAGTACATCCATGACAGCTATTGCATTACTAGGGTTTTCTTTATCAAATAATTTGCTATGGTTATGTTTATCAGCTATTCCACTTGGATTAGGTGCAGGTGCAATTGATGCTGCTATGAATAACTATGTTGCTCTTCATTATTCATCTAAACACATGAATTTCTTACACTGTTTTTACGGAATAGGAGTTTCGTTTAGTCCTTATTTGATGTCTATGGCCTTATCTAATCAATCTGACTGGCGTAACGGCTATCAGAATGTTTTCTATTTTCAGTTAGCTATTTCAATGATTTGTATCATATCACTTCCTCTTTGGAATAGGGTCAAAGAATCAGTACATGTTCAGGAAGAAAAGACTCATCCCTTGAAACTATCTGAATTAGTTAAAATTCCATCAGTACGTTGGGTATGGGGCGCGTTTATTGGATTAGGTGCAATGGAATCATTATGTGCTGTCTGGACAAGTACATTTCTCGTAAATGCAAAAGGAATGGCTTCTTATCATGCTGCAAAAGTAATTATGATATATTATATTGGGATGACACTAGGACGTTTATTATCAGGAATTTTAGCCGATAAATTATCAAGCTGGAAGTTAATAAAAATTGGTCAATTTATTACCATATTAGCAATTTTATTATTACTATTACCTTTATCTTTAGAAAGCTCAATTTTAGGATTATTTCTGATTGGACTGGGGATTAGCCCTATTTTTCCAAACCTAATTCATTTAACACCTGAAAACTTTGGGAAAAATCTTTCTCAATCTGTTATGGGAACACAAATAGCGGCTTGTTATGCAGCTACTATACTAACACCACCATTCTTTGGTCTGATAGCTGAATTATTTGGATTGAATTTATTTCCATTAACTTTATTTATCGCCTTTATCGTGATGTTATTCTCAATTATTTGCTTAACGAGAAAATTGAAAAAATCAAACTAGATATTAACTCTTTAGGGTAGTAACTTTAGATTAAATAAAACTTTATAAAAATAAAAACAGTCATCTT
>NZ_AEXQ01000044.1:0-1259 GCF_000191865.1 Turicibacter sp. HGF1 | reverse complement strand
TATTGGATCTAGGTCAATATTTTGGACACAAAAAAGTTAAGTTTTTAAGCAGTCTGTCGTGCAAGTTGCTCACATTCTTCAGGAGTCAAATAGTCAATCGCTCCATGAATTCGTTTGCGATTATACCAGCCTTCTATGTATTGAAATAAAGCCATTCTAGCTTGTTTAAAGGTAACATAGACTGTTTGATACACTTCTTCTTTCTTTAGTGTCGCATGGAAAGATTCAATGCAGGCATTATCGTAAGGACACCCTTTACGACTAAAGGACTGAACGATATTCAGATCCGAAATTAAGTCTTTAAAGTCCTTGCTTGTATACTGTGAGCCTAGATCAGTATGAAGAATAACCTCATCTTTAGGTCTTTGAGAAATATAAGCATTTTTTAAAGCTTGAACAATAATATCCGTTGTCATTTGTTTAGAAAAGTGATAACCAATAATTTTTTTTGAATGTAAATCCATCACTGATGCTAAATAGCACCAACCTTCTTCTTGAACGTGAATATAAGTAATATCTGATACCCATTTTTGGTTAATTGAGGTCGTTGAAAAGTCCTGTTCTAGAATGTTATCACGTTCTAGAACAAGTTCTTTAGATTGTTTATAAGGGGTGTATTTCTTTTGAATAATAGAGGCTAATCCAGCTAATTTCATTAAGCGTTGGATACGTTTCAAGCTGGCATACAATCCTTCTTTAAGCAATTGACGATGTACCTTAATGGCACCGTATCGACGCTTGCTCTCAAAATAAATTTTCTTAATACGCTCAAGCAGTTGTTGATTTTCAAGTTTCCACTTAGACTCGCTTTGATGCTTAGATTGATAAAAAGTACTTCTTGGAACATTTAAAACCTCACAAAGTTGCTTAACATCATGTTCTGAACGATGCTGATCGATAAACTGACATAATTCAGATTGACTTACTTTCTCGCGAATATGGTCATAGCCTTTTTTAAAATCTCATTCTCCTCTTGTAAACGTAACATTTCTTGCTTCATACGTTTAATGTCTTCCAGAGTAATCTCTGTATCCTCAACTGAGGCAATTGGAGAAATCTGTTTAATCCATTTGTAAATTGTCACTTCTGACACACCATATTCACGACTTAAATCTTTCACTGATCGTCCAGTCTTATACAGTTCAACAATCATTGATTTAAATTCAGTATTATATTTTTTCATATCGACACATCCTTTAATGATTAAGTCTATTTTAACGACTTAACTTAAATGTGTCCATAAAACTATACTAGCACCA
>NZ_AEXQ01000045.1:0-1724 GCF_000191865.1 Turicibacter sp. HGF1 | reverse complement strand
TTTTCGCTGTGTTTTAGAGAAGTGTTGATATTTTACACAGAAATTGCATAACGCACTCCTTAATTATTCATTATAATAGTAATAGAACAAATGTTTGAGGAGTTGGATTCATGCCAAAGTCACTAATTTTAACACTTTTACATAGGGTAGCACCAAGTGATTTACCAGAAATCTTGGTTGAAGTTGAAAAAGGAATCTTTAAATCTGATTTATCTAAACTTCAAAATGAGATTCAAGAAACCAGATATTCATCGGGGCAGTATAAATGTCCTTTTTGTGGTGATGACCATATCGTAAAAAATGGTAAGGTTAAAGGAAACCAACGCTATCTTTGTCGTAATTGTCGTAAATCGTTCAGCCAACAAACTCAAACACCAACTGCTTATTCAAAGAAAAAAGCAAAGGTATGGATTGATTATATTGAATGCATGATTAAGGGATATAGCTTACGTCGTTGTGCTTGGGAATGCGGAATTAACCTCGCCACAGCCTTCTTCTGGCGACATAAAATTTTAGATGCACTCAGTTCATTTATGGGGACAGGTGAAGTAGATGGATTAGTTGAAGCAGACGAATGTTATCTTCGATATAGCTATAAAGGAAATCACTCTAAAAGTAAACGATTTAAAATGCCACGAGAGGCTCGTAAACGTGGTGGAGAATCTGTAGGTAAACGTGGACTTTCAAGTGAGCAAGTATGTGTTGGAACGGCATTAGATAGAACAGGAAATATTTTAATTGGTATGATAGGAACGGGACGAGCGAAATATGATAATCTAAAACGTTTCTTTGAAGGTCATATCGCTCCTTATTCTATTTTGTGTACCGATAGTGCACATGGATATGGGAAATTAGCTAAGCAACTGGATTTAGAACATAAAGCAATTCCGTCGGGAAAACACATGAAAGGTATCTATCATATCCAACACATTAATGCATTTCACAGTAATTTTAAAGCTTTCTTACAAAAGTTTAGAGGAGTTTCAACTAAACATTTAAACAGTTATTTAAAATGGTTCAAATGGATTGAGCTTTTTAAAGACGAAAAAGAACTTCTGAAAATTCAGAAAGTTTATGTACAATCACAAGCAAGTTACTCCTTAATATCTAATGAAATGATTAGAACGAAGAGTCCTTCATTTATATGACAAATATGTTGATATTAATTTTTTATGTGAAAAGAACAGATTTTTAAAAATGTGATACAATTATATTAGAAGTTACATCTAATTTTAAAGAGGTGATAATATGGCAAAACATGACTTTGGAATTATGCAAAATGAGCCTATGAATAACGAACGATTCGATGTATATGAACCTGAGAAATACCATTGCATTGAGATTCACGATGATTTTATTGAAGACATTCTAATGGATTTAGAAAATGTACCTTGTTATTGGCATACACTTCAAGTTCCAGCTAAGGGTCTTGCATACTGTGGTATTACATTGATACCTCCTCAGTCAATAGAATTGTTCATACAAATTTTATCCTCACAAAATCAATCAGAATATAATGATTTAATTTCTTTAGCTAATCAAGCAAAACAAGATAATAAGTATATTATTCATTTTGGAATCTAATGGTTTATTAAATAGGGATAATCCGCTTAATTATTACAGCTACCGTGCTACCAAGTAACACAAAAAAGAGAGGAAATATTATTAAATCCAATTTCCTCTCTTTTTTACTTTAATTATCAACACTTTTCTAAAACAGAGCC
>NZ_AEXQ01000046.1:0-28598 GCF_000191865.1 Turicibacter sp. HGF1 | reverse complement strand
CCACCTTTTTATTGTATAAAATTGTTTTTTGTATTACCATAATAAAGATAGATGTTGTTGAAAGGTTGCGAGTTAAGTCGATTTGATTTTAATTGGCACTTTTTATAGGAGGTTTTTATTGTGGAATTTTTACAAGTTGGTAAAATTGTAAACACGCATGCCTTACAAGGTGAGGTTAAGGTTGTTTCAAATAGTGATTTTAAAGAGGAACGTTTTAAAAAAGGAAATCAGTTGTTTATTGAGTTTAATGGTGAGTACATCGAAGTTATAGTTGCGACGCATCGTGAACATAAAGGCGCAGACTTATTAAAATTTAAACATTTAAATTCGATTAATGATGTTGAAAAATATAAAGGTTGTGATTTATTAGTATCGGCTGAAAATTTAGATGATTTAGATGAAAATGAGTTTTATTATTTTGAGATCATTGGATGCACAGTTAAAGCAACAACAGGTGAAGAAATCGGAGAAATTACTGAAATTTTAGAAACAGGTGCGAATGATGTTTGGGTGGTTAAGCGTAAAGGTCAAAAAGATGCGTTAATTCCATACATCGAAGATGTGGTTAAATCGGTTGATGTTGAAGCCAAAGAAGTTATCATTGAAGTATTAGAAGGATTATTATAATGAAGATTGATGTCTTAACTTTATTTCCTGAAATGTTTTCAGGAGTTTTTAATGGTTCCATTTTAAAACGTGCCCAAGATCGTGGAGCTGTGACACTAAATACAGTGAATTTCCGTGATTTTTCACAAAACAAACATAAAAAAGTAGATGATTATCCGTATGGTGGTGGAGCGGGAATGCTTTTAGCGCCTCAACCGATTTTTGATGCGGTTGAATCAGTGTGTCAAAATAGTAGCGCGAATCCTCGTATTATTTTGATGTGTCCTCAGGGAGAGCCTTTTACTCAAGCGAAAGCAGAAGAATTATCAAAAGAGGAGCATCTGATTTTTATTTGTGGTCATTATGAAGGCTTTGATGAACGAATTCGAGAACATTTAGTGACTGATGAATTATCACTTGGTGATTATGTGTTAACAGGTGGTGAACTTGCTTCGATGGTGATGACAGATGCCATTGTTCGTCTGCTTCCTGATGTGTTAGGAAAACAGGAATCTCATGAAAATGATTCATTTTCAATGGGATTACTAGAGTTTCCACAGTATACCCGTCCGGTTGATTTTAGAGGAATGACAGTTCCGCCTGTTTTAATGTCAGGGAATCATAAAGAGATTGAAAAGTGGCGTCATGAACAATCCCTTTATCGTACGTGGTCTCGTCGTCCTGATTTATTAAAGCATCACGAATTGAGTGAAGCCGATCAAAAAATCATTGAAAAGTTTGAAAATGAGAAATAAGAGATAGCCGACGCTATCTTTTTTTATTAGCCGAAGACAAGTTTTGCATATTGTAGAAAAATGTGGTCTAAGCTCGTCAGGTGCCCTCGAAAAAACAACCTTTTTTGAAAAATATTTATAAAAAAAGATTGAATTGAAGAGTTGTTTATGATATGATTCATGACGTGCCATTGGAGCATAAACACCAAATTCCGCTGAGTTAGAAGGCTAACTGAATGAATTTGCGATGAAGGAGCGTGTAGACAAATGAGTCAACAATTAATCAATGAATTAACACAATCTTATTTAAAAACTGACTTACCAGAATTCCGCGCAGGAGATAACGTCCGTGTAAGCGTACGTATCAAAGAGGGTAACCGTGAGCGTATTCAGGCATTCGAAGGTTTAGTTTTAAAACGTCAAAATGGAAAAGGAATCAGTGGAACATTCACAGTTCGTAAAGTATCTTTCGGATGTGGTGTTGAGCGTACATTCCCATTACATTCACCAGTTATCGAAAAAATCGAAGTTACTCGTCGTGGTAAAGTTCGTCGTGCAAAACTTAACTACATCCGTAGCTTATCAGCTAAAGCTGCTCGTATTAAAGAGCGTCGATAGTTTTAGTTTAAAACAATTACCTCAATTGCAACGAAGATGTCCTAAAAACCTTGTTTTAGGGCATCTTTTTTTATGAAAAACTTCAACTTTATGGTAAAATTAACATTAAACTGAATGTGTCCAGTTAAGAAGGCGTATAATAAAAAGTAGCAAAATTTTTATTTTTAAATCGTTTGAGAGAACTGACGATACAAAATAAACGTGTGGAGTGAAAGGAATGAAAAAAGTATTACTAGAGATATTTGATTGGGTAAAAACATTTGTTATTATTTTTATTATCGTAACACTTGTTCATAAGTATGTTTTTACACCTGTAAAAGTAGATGGGCCTTCTATGTATCCAACCTTACACCATGAAGACTCAGTTATTTTATGGGAATTTAATTATAAACCCAAAGCCTTTGATGTTATCGTATTTGAATATTCGCCAGATGTTTACTATGTTAAACGTGTGATTGGATTACCAGGACAAACCGTCCGTTATGAAGATGATCAGCTTTATATTGATAATCAACCTATAGCCGAACCTTTTTTAGAGGCAGGAAAAGAAATCATATCATATGTGGATGATTTTACATTTGATTTCACCTTACAAGAAATTTGTCAGTTTGATCCTTGCGATGTGATTCCAGAAGGCTATTATTTAGTACTTGGCGATAATCGTCCACATAGTAAAGATAGTCGTCATATTGGTTTGATTAGTGAAGATCAAATCCTTGGTAAAGCGACCTGGATTCAATGGCCTTTATCACATTTTGGTAAAGTTGAGTAATCAAACTTTGGTCGAAATTTTGGATTTTTTAAGTTATAATAGTAGAAGTAAACGAAATGAATTAAAGTTTTAAAGCTTAAAAACCTATGATGATAGGTTAAAATACAGCTTAGGGAGTGACAAGATGACAGTACAATGGTTTCCAGGGCATATGGCCAAAGCTCGCCGTCAAATTCAAGAAAAATTACAATTAGTGGATATTGTGTTTGAATTACTAGATGCACGAATTCCGTATTCATCAAGTAATCCAATGATGAATGAAATTATTAAACATAAACCAAAATTAATCATTTTAAATAAAGTGGACATGGCTGATCCTAATGTCACACAACAGTGGCTTAATTATTTCAAAGAGCAAGGTCAACCTGCAATTACGATTGATGCTCTTCACCAAAATGCGATTAAGCAAATAACAGAGGCATCAAAAGAAATTTTAAAGGAAAAATTCGCTAAAGAAAAAGCGAAAGGATTACGTCCTCGCCCAGTTCGTGCGATGATTTTAGGTATCCCAAATGTTGGAAAGTCAACGTTGATGAACAATTTAGCTAAACGTAAAGCGGCTCAGACTGGAGACCGTCCGGGAGTTACAAAAGCTCAACAATGGGTGAAAGTTGGACAAGAGCTAGAGTTATTAGATACACCAGGAGTGTTATGGCCTAAATTTGAAGAAAAACGTGTGGGTTATAATTTAGCAGTAACGGGTGCAATTAAGGATACGATTTTAACCCTTGATCATATTATTTTATATGCGTTAGACTATTTAATTCAACATTATCCACAGCGCCTAATTGAACGTTACCATTTAAGTGGGAACTTCGAAGATAAAGTAGCGGTTCTAGAGGAAATTGGAACGAAACGTGGGTTCTTGCAATCAGGTGGAATTGTTGACTATGATAAAGTTTATGAAATTTTATTACGTGAAATTCGTAGCCTAAAATTAGGACGACTATCATTTGAATGTCCAAAAGATTTAAATCAAGAAACGGTCAGTGAATAAAGGATAAAAATTTAGATAAGTTTTCGGACTTGGGAAGCTTTTATTTGAATTAAAGTGTGCTTTATTTGTAACAAGGCTTCAGGATGAAGTCTAATTTTAAAAATACTTCTGTCTAGATAGAAAGAGAATGAGTTCTAAGATTAGGAATTCATTCTCTTTTTATTTGATTTGAGAAAAAAGAAGAATTTTGTCTATAAATGAGAAACAAATTTAAAATGATGTAGAAATTGGATAAAAATGATGTTAAAATTAAAAAAGTTTGAAAATGGAAGATAGAGGTTTAAAATTAGAAATTTAGGCACTTTTACTGACAATGTTGACTATTTTACAAAACGTTGGTAGAATGAATAAGTTATCGCTTTTTAATTGGAAAGGTGAGCTGCACAATGAGTGAAAAGTACACGGTAGAGGAAATAAAAAGAATCTTACAACAAGATGTTGTTGATGAAGTATTTATAGATGAATTAAAACAAGATGGACGTACGAGCGTTCAAAAACTACTAAAACAGTATGAAAATAAGATTCAAAAAGAATATGATGAGTTTCAAAAATTTATTACGATGTCAATTTATGAAAATGAATTGCGTTACAGTGGAATCGAATTAATTGCCGGAGTCGATGAGGTTGGACGTGGACCGTTAGCGGGACCGGTTATTGCGGCAGCTGTTATCTTACCTGCAGATTGTTGGTTGTTTGGAATTGATGATTCTAAGAAATTATCAGAGTCTAAACGACTATATTTTTATGAGCAAATCAAAAAGAATGCGATTAGTATTGGGATTGGAATTTGTACGAGTGAAGAAATTGATCAATATAATATCTATGAGGCAACTAAAATTGCAATGGAACGAGCCGTTTCAAAATTAAATCCTAAACCTCAACATTTATTACTAGATGCTATGAGTCTACCGAGATTAGATATTCCTCAAACATCAATTATTAAAGGTGATTCTAAAAGTGTTTCGATAGCAGCAGCCAGTATTATTGCCAAAGTAACACGTGATGCCTATATGAAGAAGTTAGGTTCAGCTTATCCGCAATATGGGTTTGAACGCCACGTTGGATATGGGACAAAAGAACATTTACTAGCTATCGAGCAACATGGAATTATTTCTGAACATCGTAAGTCATTTGAACCAATTCGTTCAAAATTTAATTAGATTAAGAGAGCTTTTAATTATATAAGCTCTTTTTTTTATCTTTTCAGAAGGAAAATAGACAAGTAAAGCGTATATCACAGTAGGTGATGATATGACAATGCGAAATCGATTAATAAAGTTAAGTATTCTGAAGCGTGGAAATTGGTTTTTAATGTATGAGGCATTAAGACAAGATCCTAAATTAACACAGTTTTCTATTGAACCATCAGCTGAATCCTTATTTGATGACATTCAAACTAGAATTGTCACGATTGTTGATGAGGAATATCCCAGTTATTTTAAACAAATGGAAATGCCACCCTTTGTCTTGTATTATCAAGGAGACCTTAACTTACTTAAAGAGAAAAAAATTGGAATTATGGGAACGAATCGGCCTTCAACTTATGGAATGAAATCATGCCAGACCTTAGTTGCTCAATTAATTAACCAAAACATCGTGATAGTTGGGGGCTTGGATTTAGGGATTGATGCGATTGCACATCATGTCTCTTCTAAAAATGGAAAAAGTATTGCCGTGTTAGCGTCTGGATTTTCAAGAATTTATCCGTCGGAAAATTATCAACTTTATCAATTAATGGCAAAGGGACATTTAGTTATCAGTGAGTTTCCCCCGCATATTCCGATAGGGCGACAACATTTTTACCTGAGAAATCGAATTATTACAGCTTTGAGTGATATTTTAATGATTATTGAAGCAACTAAAGAAGGAAGAATGACGCATGTAGCCAAACAGGCTTTATACGATGGAAAAATTATTTATGCTTTACCAGGAGAATATAATTCTATCTATTCAGAAGGGAGTTTAGAATTAATTAAAGAAGGAGCGAATTGTTTAACTGATTATAAAGAGATATTAGATGAATTAAAGATGATTTATCCGTTATAGAGGAAAGAAAAAAGGTGAGACTAACAGCTGTTAGCCTCACCTTTTTTAATAGTTATCATTTAGATGGAAATTATAAGGAAAGTGCTCGTCTTGATTATAGGCTTTGAAGAGATAGCCTTGTTCTTTATAGTGGGAAATAATCAGAGGTAATACTTCTAGAGTAATCGGAAGCTCGTGTTCAAGTAATATCTCTCTTTCCCCCGCAGGAAACTCATTTAAAAAGGTCATAATCGATTCGACGGTTGTTTCTTCACGCCAATCATTGGTATCGATTGACCAGTCCCAAATTTTGAATCCGGCTTCTCCAACGTTATTAAAAATAACATCAGGCATAAAAGAGCTTCCATAAGGGGGGCGAATAATAACAGTTTTATAACCAATTAAGGGTTCAAGATAAGATTGGAGTTCTAAAGACTCTTCAAGTAGTTTATAAGGTTCTGCTTCGTTATAAATCACATCACGATTGTGAGAGATTGAATGTAGGCCAATCGTATGACCATGCTTGGCAGCATAACGAACCGAATCTTCTTTTCCATCGACATTTTTTCCAATAAAAAAGAAGGTTGCAGGAACTTGGTGTTCATCTAAAATATCGACAATTTTTTTAGTGTACTCACTTGGACCATCATCAAATGTTAAATACATGACCTTTTGATTAGCTAAATGTTCTTCTTCAATGGCTTCAGGTTGTATCTCAACGTCTGAATTATGCTGTAAGATCTGATGATCTTTGAAAATGAAGGTCACTACCACTCCGATAGCGAGTCCAAGCGTGATGATTGAAAATATCATTTTTTTAAAGTTATTCATGATTTATCCTCCCGGTTTTTATCATAATTTATTGAAAGATTATAACATAAATCCAAATATAGTAAAAATATTTTGGAGGATTTAGGGGAAAAAAGAAGAGAATCGGTAAAGGTAGGACGATAATATTGTTAAATTATAGTTTAAATATTGACAAGCTTGATATAAACCAGTAATATTTTTTGTGTTTTATTTTGATTCATATCACACCGATGAGTTGACACCAAGAGAACAAATAGTTTGATACGTTATAATTGATGGGTTAAATGAAGAAAATAAGTCATTGCATCATGACTGATTGATGAATGGATACATAAATTGATTGATTTTTGATAGAAAAGGTGATAAAGATGGGGAAAAATCTGGTTATTGTAGAGTCTCCTGCAAAAGCTAAGACGATAGAAAACTATTTAGGAAAGGATTATACGGTTCTTTCAAGTGTTGGACATATTCGTGACTTAGCCACAACAGGCCCTGGTGGTTTAGGGGTTGATGTAGAAGACCAATTTAAACCGAATTATAAAAATGTGACTGGAAAGTCTAAAGTGATTAAAGAGTTAAAACAAGCGGCTAAAAATTCAGATGCTGTTTATCTTGCAACTGACCCCGACCGTGAAGGGGAAGCGATTAGTTGGCATTTAGCAGATGTATTAGGATTAGATGTTTCGTTAAATCGTCGCGTTGTTTTTAATGAAATTACCAAAGATGCTATTTTAGAAGCTTTTAAACATCCACGTGCTATTGATATGGATTTAGTTCGTTCACAAGAGAGTCGCCGTATTTTAGACCGTATCATCGGATTTAAATTAAGTAAATTACTTCAAAGTAAAATCAAAAGTAAAAGTGCCGGACGTGTGCAATCAGTTGCTTTAAAATTAATTGTTGAGCGTGAAAAAGAAATTCAAAAATTTATTAGTGAAGAATATTGGTCTGTCCATGCAATGTTTGGTCGTGAACAAGCTAAAATTGAAGCTGAACTGATGAAAAAAGCCAATAAGAAATTGACGATTCACAATGAAGATGAGGTTAAACAAATTCTTTCAGAATTAAGTGATCCTTATGTGGTCGAAAAGGTTGAAAAGAAAAATAAATTAAAACAACCTAAATTACCATTTATCACCTCTACTCTTCAACAAGAGGCTGCTAGTAAATTAGGATTTAATGCTAAAAAGACCATGACCATTGCTCAGAAGTTATATGAAGGGGTAGATGTTGGTTCAGAAACTGTCGGGTTAATTACGTATATGCGTACGGATTCTACTCGTTTAGCAGACAACTTTGTCGATGCGGCTAAAGCGTATATTAAAGAGGCGTATGGTTCGAATTATGTTAAAACAGGAGCAACGGCAGCTAAAAAAGTAAAAAATGCACAGGAAGCTCATGAGGCAATTCGTCCATCATCGGTGACTAGAACACCTGATGAGATGAAACCTTATTTGAAACGAGATGAACTACGTTTATATAAATTAATTTGGGAACGTGCAGTCGCAAGTTTGATGAAGAGTGCCACAGTTGAAGCAACAACGATTGAAGTGAAATCAAATGATTATTTATTCCGTGTAAATGGTCAAGTCTTAGTTTTTGATGGGTACTTACGTGTATACAGCTATGAAGAAACTAAAAATGCGGCGCTTCCTCGTTTAAGTGAAGGAGATGTTTTATCGTTACTTGATGTTGAACCACAACAACACTTTACACAACCACCGGCTCGTTACTCTGAAGCTAAATTAATTAAAGAAATGGAAGAGTTAGGAATTGGTCGTCCTTCTACTTATGCTCAAACGATGGAAACACTGAAGAATCGTGGGTACGTGGCCATTGAAGATAAGAAATTTAAACCAACGGATCAAGGAATTTTAACGAGTGATAAATTAGCAGAGTTCTTCTCTGAATTCATTAATGTTGAGTATACAGCAGGAATGGAGCAAAATCTTGATGAAATTGCAAAAGGTCAGAAGGTTTGGTATGACGAATTAAAAGTGTTTTATGATCATTTCATGCCAATGCTTGAGGATGCGCAAAAGAATATGGAAAAGATTGCACCGGTGGAGATTGGTGAGCCTTGTCCAGAATGTGGCGCACCACTTGTGATTCGTCGAGGTCGATATGGTGAATTTGTGGCGTGTAGTGCTTATCCGACGTGTAAGTATATTAAAAAAGAACAAAAAGAAGAGACAGCACCTGTTTCAATTGGGGTTAAGTGTCCAAAATGTGAAACAGGAGAAGTTGTCGAAAAGAAAACAAGACGTGGAAAGGTCTTTTATGGATGTAACCAATATCCATCGTGTGATTTCGCGCTTTGGCATAAACCCATTGGAAAAACTTGTCCGAAATGTCAAGAACAATTAGTAGTTAAAGGGAAGAAAAACGAAGTTCAGTGCTCAAACAAAGAGTGTGACTACAAAGAAGAATAGAAAAAACTCATTGGTGCGTCTCAAGCATCAATGAGTTTTTATTTAACTCAGACTGTCTCTATATAGAAAAATTACCCATCATCAAACTTAGGACTTAGATTTATTTGATAGGAAGGTGTAACGATAGAATCACTAAAAGTTTTGAACGACAGAAAACTATTAGTAGTTCTAATATATTGTCAGAATGTGTTATAATGGAACAAATAGCCAATGGTGATTTTCATCTATGCTATAGTTGGAATAAATATAGAGGAGTAAAGATGTCTGAACTATTATTTATGTTGATGATTATTCTCAAAGAAGGAATGGAATTGTTGGCGTTAAAAAGAAATCATCTAAAAGTAAAATCGATTCGAGTGATGTTGGTGATGACTTGTTGTCTGATTTTGCATTTAATGTGGCGAGGAATTTTATCAGAGTGGCCAGTGCTTTTGCAAATGTTATTAGCAGGAAGCCTGATTTGTGATATAATCATCATTTGTAGCAATAAATTAGTTAGCAACTTAGGAGGCAATATAAAATGAAATATGTAAATGTTATTGGAGCAGGTTTAGCTGGATCTGAAGCAGCATATCAGCTAGCTAAACGTGGAATTCAAGTTAAATTATACGAAATGCGACCAGTTAAAAATACACCGGCTCATCATACGCAAAATTTTGCAGAGTTAGTTTGTTCAAATTCTTTACGTGCTGATGGATTAGCGAATGCTGTTGGAGTTTTAAAAGAAGAAATGCGTATTTTAGACTCATTAATTATGACAGCTGCAGATATGCATAAAGTTCCAGCAGGTGGGGCCCTAGCTGTAGACCGCGAAGGATTTTCAGGCTATATTACAGAGTTTTTATCAAATCATCCAAATGTTGAAGTGATTCGTGAAGAGTTAACAGAGCTTCCAGAAGGACCGACTATTGTGGCAACAGGTCCTTTAACGAGTGATGCTTTAAGTGAGACAATTCGTGAAATGACGGGGCAAGGATCATTTTATTTCTATGATGCGGCAGCACCTATTATTGAAAAAGATTCAATTAATTTTGATAAAGTTTATTTAAAATCACGTTATGACAAAGGAGAAGCAGCTTATTTGAATTGTCCAATGTCAGAGGAAGAATTTAATGCTTGGCATGAAGCTTTAATCACAGCTGAGGTCGTTCCAGCTAAGGAATTTGAAAAAGAAGTCTTCTTTGAAGGATGTATGCCGATTGAAGTCATGGCTAAACGTGGTCGTCAAACTGTTTTATTTGGTCCGATGAAACCAGTTGGTCTTGAAGATCCGAAAACAGGCCAAACACCATATGCTGTTGTTCAATTACGACAAGATAATGCAGCGGGAACGTTATATAACTTAGTTGGATTCCAAACCCATTTAAAATGGGGAGAACAAAAACGAATTGTTCAAATGATTCCAGGGCTTGAAAATGCTGAAATTGTCCGTTATGGTGTCATGCATCGTAATTCATTTATTAATTCACCTGTGTTATTAAATGCAACCTATCAATTTAAAGCAAGAGAAGATTTATTCTTTGCTGGACAATTAACAGGAGTTGAAGGATATGTTGAATCAGCGGCATCAGGAATGGTAGCCGGAATTAATATGGCGAAGTATATTTTAGGCGAAGCGTTAATTGAGTTCCCACGTGAAACAGCTATGGGATCAATGGCTTATTATATTACTCATACCTCACAAGATGGATTCCAACCGATGAATGCAAACTTTGGTCTATTCTTAGATTTACCAGGACGTGTGAAAAAGAAAGAGAAAAAAGCATTATATGCTGCACGTGCGATTGAAAAAATTAAAGAATGTGCTGAGTTAATCTAAAGATATTGAGGGTGAATAGGGGAAATGAGAAAGGTTATTGCTTTATGGGGGCTTCTCTTTATTTTAACGGGATGTGTGGGACGAGGAAATGAAATTTTACAACCGAGTGATATCCTACAACAAAGTTCTAACGAACAAGAATTGAGTCACCCTTTAGGGGCGTCCCAATTAACAAGTCAACATTCTGAAGAGGGACTTTTTTTTGCAAACAGTTGAGAATGATTTATTTTATCTCGATCCAACGTTAGTACAATATAAGTTATCGGATCAAGTTAGTTATTTTGATTTTGATAAAGCAACGAACACGATTAAAATTCAAAAGAAGGATAATCGATGGATTGTTTGGTTTTTAGAAAATAAAAAACCGCAATTTGTTCCAGCTGCAAGCGATTTGAAAATCCTAGGTGAGAGTCATCAAATTGTTTATAGTGGATTAGAAAATCAAAATTTATATTTACTTGAAGATGAAGAGTCAAATATCTTATTTGAAGGAACGGTTAAACTATTTGATACGACTTTGAATGGTCAACTCATTATTGTACAGGATGATCAAGATACCTTAAGAGTTATTAATCACGATGGAAAAATTATTTATGAACAACCATCTGTGATGGCTTATCGTTTCGAAAAAGCTAATCAGAGCATGATGATTTGGGCAAAAAATCAAGGGATTGTTGTGAAACTAGCTGATGACCGTGCCGTGACCTATAAAGTGATTGATGAGGTAACAGACTGGCTAATGTTTCCAACTTATAGTAAAAATTTCGAAACTATGGTCTATTTTTCAGAGTTAAATCTTGAAAGTGGAATGGGGACGATGACGGTGACGTCTTCGCTTAATCCTGACCCGATCCATCTTGCCAATGTCATCAATTATTCGATCATGACTCAAGGAACATACGTTTATTATTTAACAGATAAAAGTGAATTGTATGGATTAGATGTTGAATCTTCTGACGTTACTTTTTTAGGGTCTAATGTGGGACAAATAAATATTGACACTGAATTAGATTGCGCGACATATAAAAGTAATGATGACTTATACTTAATTGATCGAAATCATCAAGTACAAGTCGTAGCACAGGATGTTTATCAATATGATTATAATGGGACGCATGTTGCTTATATGAATTCAATTAATGACTTATATTTAGAATATAAAGGCTTAACAACAAAAATTGATGAATCTGTTTCAGGGTTTGCTCTAGGTAATCAAGGTGTCTACTATCATAAAAAAGGGCAGATTTACTATAAACCCTTTGAAGGGGTAAAAGAAGTGATAGTTGATCAAAGTGGACACTATAAAAATATCTTCTTTCATAACACTCAATTGTATCAAAAGGAAGTGGAGTTAACAGCTATTACCGGGTATTGGATGGTTGAGGTTGATGAAATTCCGATAATTTATTATTTTGATTCTGAAGGTCACATCGAGATGATGAAACAAGAAGAGGGGCCGTGGAGTTATCTAAGAGGACAGTATGAGGTTTTATATTCCGCTGGAACCGTGATGAACCTTTATGTGAGGTATTTGAATGGCTTAGAAAGTTATCTGACTCTCTCCCTATTAGATTCTAATACGTTGCAAATTGCAGAAAATGATCAAATAAATGATGTCGTGGCGGTGACTGAAAAAGAAGCAATGTCACTTATTTCAAAATTAGAACCATTACCAACGGAAACAGAGTGAAGCAGTTCCCATGTAGGGGACTGTTTTCTTTATCTGAACAGGAGGGATCCTATGAATGAATGGATTTTGAAATATATGGATTATTTAAAGTACGAGAAGCGTTATTCTGAGCATACCTTATTAAATTATGAGCGAGATGTAAAAGAGTGGTTTAGTTTTTGTCAACGAGAAGGAATTAACGAGTTTGAATTTGATTATTCCGATGTGAGAAGTTATTTGAATGATTGTTATACGCACCAATTATCAAGAAGCACGATGAGTCGTAAATTATCATCATTGCGTTCCTATTATCAATTTTTATTAAAAGAAAAACAGGTTAAACAAAATCCATTTTTAATTATGAAAGGCCCTAAAAAAGCAGAAACGTTGCCTCAGTTTTTATATGAAGAAGAATTACAAGCCCTTTTTGATAGTATTGATCAAACTTCAATTCTTGGATGTCGTAATTATGCTTTGTTAGAATTATTATATGGAACGGGAATTCGAGTTTCTGAGTGTTGTCAGATGAAGCAATCCCAATTAAATGTTGAGCTTGGAACGGTTTTAATTCATGGTAAAGGTGGGAAAGATCGTTATGTTCCAATTGGCGAGTTTGCAGTTGAAGCAATCGAGGCGTATTTACAAAGAAGCCGCCCTCAATTATTAAAGAAATCTAACCTAGAAACCGATGTATTATTTTTAAATCACCTTGGAACTCCTTTAACAGAAAGAGGTGTTCGTGATATTTTGAGTCGAATGACCAATCAAACCGCGAAACATATTAAGGTGGCTCCTCATATGATACGTCATACGTTTGCGACGCATTTGTTAAACAATGGGGCTGATTTACGCTCGGTTCAAGAATTATTAGGCCATGAAAATTTATCGAGTACGCAAATTTATACGCATGTTTCAAAAGAACATTTACGACAAGCTTATGCATTGGCTCATCCCCGTGCGAGAAAAGATAGGAAATAAAATAAAATAATTGGGAATAAGTGTTAAACCTTAAGTAAGTTTGATATAATGAAAAGGTATATGAAGAATGGAGTGAGGCGGATGTTGATCTTAGCTAGTTCAGTGTTAGGAATGTCTTGTACATGGCTTTGGTTAATTGTTGCAATTGTATTTGGGGTAGTTGAAGCGATGACGCTAGGGATTATTTCAATTTGGTTTGCAATTGGAGCATTAATCGCGATGTTGTTTGCCTTTGTCATCGATTCTTTCTTTATTCAATTAATAATTTTCTTGTGTGTGTCTTTAATTTTAGTTTCAACCACACGTAAAGTAGCAGTTGAAAAGCTTAAAATTGGACAACATAAAACAAATGTAGAAGAGTTAATTGGAAAAGAAGCGATTGTTGTCAAAACAATCTTACCTCATGAAGCAGGTGAAGTAAAACTTGAGGGGAAAGTTTGGCGTACAGTATCTGATTCAAAACAAACGTATGAAGTAAATGAGATTGTAACAGTTTTACGAATTGAAGGCGTTACGGTTATTGTAAAATAAAAAAGCGATAGGAGATGGATTTATGTGGATTTTTGTAGTTTTGATTTTTATTGTCATTATTTTAATTGCATCGAATATTAAAGTAGTACCCCAAGCGAATGCGTATGTTATCGAGCGATTTGGAGCTTATGCTGCCACTTGGAATGTTGGTTTACATGTTAAAATTCCAATTATGGATCGTGTCGCGAATAAAGTCTTATTAAAAGAACAAGTTATTGATTTTAGACCACAGCCTGTCATTACAAAAGATAATGTAACGATGCAAATTGATACCGTTGTCTTTTTCCAAATTACGGATCCTAAATTATTTACTTATGGGGTTAGTAATCCATTTGCAGCAATCGAAAATTTAACAGCAACAACTTTACGTAATATTATTGGGGAGTTAGAATTAGATGAAACATTAACATCACGTGACATTATTAATACGCGTATGCGTTCTGTTTTAGATGAAGCAACGGACCCATGGGGAATTAAAATTAATCGTGTCGAAGTTAAAAATATTGTTCCTCCACAAGATATTCAGGCTGCGATGGAAAAACAAATGCGTGCAGAACGTGAACGTCGTGAAAAAATCTTGCAAGCAGAAGGAGAAAAAACATCTAATATTTTACGTGCAGAAGGGTTGAAAGAGTCTCAAATTCTTGAAGCAGAGGCGCGTAAACAGGCGATGATTTTATCAGCTGAAGCAGATAAGGAAGCACAAATTAGACGTGCTGAAGGGGAAGCAGAGGCGATTCTTAAAGTCCAAGAAGCCACAGCTGAAGGACTTCGTATGTTAAATGCATCTTGTCCAACAAAAGAAGTATTAACGATTAAATCATTTGAAGCATTAGCACAAGTTGCAGATGGAAAAGCAACGAAATTAATTATTCCATCAGAAATTCAAAATGTCAGTGGTTTAATTGCGTCTTTAGCAGAAACAACAAATTTAGTTAAAGAGGAAGACTAATATTCATGAAACGTATAGGGAATGGTTCCTTATACGTTTTTTATTTTTATCGGATGAGGTTTAACTGAAAGTTAAATACTAAATAAGGACAGCAATGATAAAAATTCGACGCATATGATTAGGAAAAAAACGTCGAGCGTGCTATGATGGAAAAGCACTTCTTTTTAAAAGAGAAATAGTTGCAACTTTTAAGAAAATCAAAGGGTGAAAATATGGAAAAAGAATACATACAACTAAATAATGAACTGATGCAAAAACAAAACGATTTTTATCAATTAGAAAAAGATCACTTAGCCGTGGAGGCTTTTTTAATTGAGGTGAAGTCGAAAATGAAGACCTTTACGTCGGAGAAAGAACGTTATGAATGGCTGATTGAGCATCATTATTATGAAAACTTTTTTAAGTGGTATCACATTGAAGAGATTGTCATGATTAAAGAAAAAGTTTTTTCTTATCAGTTTAAGTTCCAGTCTTTTATGGCAGTATCAAAGTTTTATAAAGATTACGCTCTAAAAACAAATGATCATCAATATTATTTAGAATATTATGAGGACCGTATCGTTGCAGTTGCCTTATATTTAGCACAAGGTGATGTGAATAAAGCATTCGAATTTGCAATTGCGATGATTGAACAACGCTATCAACCAGCGACACCGACATTTTTAAATGCAGGAAAAGCACGACGTGGTGAAATGGTGTCATGTTTTTTACTTGAAATGGATGATTCCTTAAACTCGATTACTTATAATTTAAATACCTCGATGCAACTTTCTAAAATTGGGGGCGGTGTTGCCTTAAATTTATCGAAATTACGTGCTCGAAATGAGTCAATCAAAGAAATTGAGAATGCGGCTAGTGGGGTATTGCCTGTGATGAAGCTACTTGAAGATTCATTTAGTTATGTTAATCAGTTAGGGCAACGACCAGGGGCTGGAGCAGCTTATTTGAATGTCTTCCACTGGGATGTTGAGGAATTTTTAGATACTAAAAAAATTAATGCGGATGAAAAAAGTCGTATTCAGACATTATCAATCGGCTTAATTGTTCCGAGTAAATTTATTAATCTAGCGAAAGAAAATCAACCGATGTATGTTTTTGCCCCACATACGGTGTTTTTAGCGACTGGAAAGCATTTAGATGATTTAAATTTAGATGAGGTGTATGATGAATTAGTTCAAAATCCGGCAATCAAAAAACGTCAATTGGATCCAAGGAAATTATTGACGCATATTGCAAAAATGCAATTTGAATCTGGGTACCCATACATCGTCTTTAAGTCAAATGCGAATGCTGCCCATCCTTTAAAGGAAATTGGACAAATTAAGATGTCAAATTTATGTACCGAAATTTTCCAATTACAAGAAACTTCAACCATAACAGACTATGGGGAAGAAGATCAAATTCGACGTGATATTAGTTGTAATTTAGGATCTTTAAATATTGTGAATGTCATGGAAAGACGAGCGCTCAAAGAAAGTGTTTATGCTGGGATGGATGCTTTAACAGCGGTTTCGAGCTTGTCTCAGATTAAAAATGCGCCAGGCATTCAAAAAGCAAATGAAGAATTAAATGCTGTAGGTCTTGGAAGCATGAATTTACATGGATACTTCGCCAAAAATAAAATTGCCTACGAAAGTGAATTAGCAAAGGAATTTGTTCGTACTTATTTCATGATGGTCAATTATTATTCAATTGAGCGTAGCATGCAAATTGCAATGGAAAAAGGTCGCTCATTTATTGGATTTGAAAAATCCGATTATGCAAGCGGTGAGTATTTTAAGTTATATTTAACAGAGGATTTTACGCCTAAATCTGATCGTGTGAAGGAGCTATTTCACGAGATGGTCATTCCAACTAAAAATGATTGGGCTCACTTAGCTAAAAGTGTCAAAGAAAACGGAATGTATCATGCTTACCGTCTGGCAATTGCCCCAACTCAAAGTATCGGGTACATTCAAAATGCAACGGCAAGTATTTTACCTGTGGTGGATTTAGTGGAACGTCGAACTTATGGAAATGCGACAACGTATTATCCAATGCCTTATTTAGCAGAGGATAATATGTTCTTCTATAAATCAGCCTACCGTATGGATATGATGAAGGTTTTAGAATTAATAGCTCAGGTACAACCTCATATTGATCAAGGGATTAGTACGACACTTTATGTTGATAGTCATACCAGTACACGAGAATTAGTGAGATATTATTTATATGCCCATCATCTTGGGTTAAAGAGTTTATACTACACGCGTACCAAAAATCTATCATTTGAAGAATGTACGACTTGTTCTGTTTAATTCAAATTTAGTTAGTAAAGGACGATTATAATGAAGAAAATATATCAAGCGGTCAACTGGAATGCGCCAGATTATCAATTTTATGATGATTTATATTTAAAACAAACGGAACAATTTTGGCTACCAGAAGAAATTCCGGTTTCAGAAGATAAATCTATTTGGGATACATTAGATGAAAATATTAAACTGACTTACGAGCGTATTTTAGGTGGGTTAACCTTGCTTGATACAGAGCAGTCAACAGGGATTCAAAAAATTGCTGAGAAATCAGATAACTTATTTATTAAAAGTATTTTAGCTTTGTTTGCCGGTTTTGAAAGTATTCACGCTCGTTCCTATTCCACGATTTTTCAAACGCTTTGTACAACGGAGCGAATTGAAGAGTTATTTAATTGGGTCGAAGAAACGAAGCCTCTTCAAGAAAAAGTAGATCAAATTATGCGTTCATATTATGGAGTTGCGGATAAGGAATCATTATTTATGTCGATGGTCGGGTGTTTGTGTTTAGAAGGGATTTGTTTTTATAGTGGGTTTTATTTACCTTTATGGTTAGCTGGACAAGGGAAAATGGTTAATAGTGGGGAAATTATTAACTTAATTTTACGAGATGAAAAATTGCACACAGTAGGAGTCGGATTTTTTGCTCAGCAATTATTAAGTGAATTTGATGAATCGATTCAAGCTAAGTTGAAGCAACAAGCGGTTGAGATGATGCAAGAAATCTATGAAGTAGAAGTAGAGTATTCAAAGGTGTTATATGAGAACTTAGACATGATTGATGACGTTGTAAGTTATATTCAGTATAATGTGAATTACGCCTTACAATGTTTAAATTTAAACCCTTTGTTTGACATTGTTGAAAGTGACATTAATCCAATCGTTTTAAACGGAATTTCTACTGAAACGAAAAATCATGACTTTTTCTCAACGAAAGGAAATGGTTATATTAAGACCACAAAAGTAGAAATGTTAAAAGATGAAGACTTCTTATTTTAGTTCAGAGTTTCTCTGTTTTTTCTACAAAATTAGTCATTTTTATAAAATGGCTAATTTTTTTTATTAAAAAAATACTGAAAAAGCTAAAAAACGACAATTAAAACGGTTTCAATCAGGCTTTTTTTGTGCGAAAATAGATAAAAATGAAGAATAAAATTGAGGTTCGTCAAAATGATGGGAAAATATGCATAATATTGTTGATTTCAAGACGTGGATTCGATAAAATTTGATTATAAAAACGAGAGAACGATATTAATTTTGACATTAAGCGAGGTGGTAGCATGCAACAATTCTTGTTGGTTACAGTCATGATTGTCATTGCCATTATAGCTTTGGGTATGCTTATCTACTTCTTATTACCTAATAAGCGAAACGATGAGCTGGCATCCAAACAATTAAATGAAATCGAATCAAATGTGGATGCATTAGATTCTTTAGAATCGGTGACGGTGATAGATGTTAAATTTAAAGGATATAATGGAAGATTTACTTATTCAACGTTACATGATAATGTCTATAAAGATCAATATGTATTGGTTTTAACACAGGATGGAATTCGTTGTGCAAAAGTTGTATCAAATCCAAAACGTTTAAGAGTAAGTGATTTACCATTTCCACCCTTTTTACTTCAAAGTATTATTTGTGTCGCCGATGAATCTGATTTAGATTATTACAATTAATAAAAAATGAGTAAAAGGATTTGAAAATAAAAGCGAACTATGATAAATTATTTCAAGACACCTTAAAAATAGAGACGACTTAATTAAGTGAAGTCAAATAGAATCATGATTTTTTTCAATTCTAAATAAAATCTTGGGTAGGTGTTTAAAAAGAGTTATCATCTTACAAAAACGTTATAAAAAATCTAGGCAGTATTTTAAATATTTTGTCAAAAGGTTGTTATCATCTATTTCAAAAAAAGATTCGAAAATAAAAAGCTCAAAGAATCAACACGTGTTTTTAGTAATCGTATAAAGTGCAAGAATATATGAAGTCATGAAAAGAAATTATAGGAACATGAAGTAGTTAGTAGTTTGATAATGAATACCTTTACTCAAGTGAGTGAAAGGTATTTTTTTTGAGAGTCTATGGAATAAGATAAGAATTAATGCGTTAAATGAATAAGTTGAAAAAAACATCTTACAATAGTAAAGAGTTTTTTTAGATGAAATTCGTTTAAATAAAGAAGTTGTAAGTGTGCAAAGTATTGCAATATTTGTGTTTTTTTGTTATTATCAAGAGGATGCATATATAAGCTTACTCTAAATTGAGATAAAACTAGGAGGAATCATAATGGCAATTACAGCAGCTATGGTTAAAGAATTACGTGAAAAAACTAGTGCAGGTATGATGGATTGTAAAAAAGCATTAGTAGAAACAAATGGAGATATGTCAGCTGCAATCGATTGGTTACGTGAGCGCGGAATCTCTAAAGCAGCTAAAAAATCTGATCGTGTTGCAGCTGAAGGATTATGTTCAGTAGCTATCGATGGAAATACAGCAGTTATTTTCGAATTAAACTCTGAAACAGACTTCGTTGCTAAAAATGAGCAATTCTTAACTTTATTAGATAAATTAGGAAAAATCTTAGTAGCTAACAAACCAGCTTCAGTTGAAGCAGCATTAGAAATCGCTGTTGATGGAGTAACAGTTAACGAAATGTTAATCGAAGCAACTTCAACAATCGGAGAAAAAATCACTTTACGTCGTTTAACAGTTGTTGAAAAAGCAGATAATGAATTCTTCGGATCTTACTTACACATGGGTGGACGTATTGCTGCGTTAACAGTAGTTGAAGGTAAAGAAGAAGTAGCTAAAGATGCTGCAATGCATGCTGCTGCAATCAACCCTCAATACTTAACACAATCAGAAGTTCCAGCTGAAGTTGTTACTAAAGAACGTGAAATCTTAACTCAAGAAGCATTAAATGAAGGAAAACCAGCTAACATCGTTGAAAAAATGGTTGAAGGTCGTATCCGCAAATTCTTAGCAGACGTTTGTATGTTAGAACAACCATTCGTTAAAGATGGAGATTTAACAGTTGCTAAATGGGCTGCAAACAACGGATCAACTATCAAATTATTCGTTCGTTTAGAAGTTGGAGAAGGAATCGAGAAAGTGGTTACTAACTTCGCAGAAGAAGTAATGAGCCAAGTTCGCGCATAACAACTTATTTTAATTAAGGGACACATCACTGTGTCCCTTGCTTTGGATATAAATGGATGAGAAAGTGGGTGCCTTAATGACTTCGTATAAACGTGTTGTGCTAAAGCTTAGTGGAGAAGCATTAGCTGGAGGAAAAGGTTTTGGTATCGATGCTGAAACAGTACAGAAAATTGCTTTAGAAATTAAAAGTGCATATGAAACAGGTGTGGAAATCGCTATCATTGTTGGTGGTGGAAACATTTGGCGTGGTAAAACGGCGAGTGAAATGGGAATGGAGCGCTCTAGTGCAGACTATATGGGAATGTTAGCAACTGTCATGAATGCCTTAGCTCTTCAAAATGCACTTGAAGGATGTGGAGTTCAAACAAGAACACAAACCTCAATTCATATGAATCAAATTGCTGAACCATATATTCGTCGTCGTGCGATTCGTCATCTTGAAAAAGGTCGTATTGTTATTTTTGGTGGAGGAACTGGAAATCCTTATTTCTCAACTGATACAACGGCTGCCTTACGTGCAGCTGAAATCAATGCTGATGCTATTTTAATGGCTAAAAACGGTGTTGATGGAGTTTATAACGATGACCCACGTAAAAATGTTAATGCCACTAAATATGACGAACTATCATATTTAGAAGTATTAAATAAAGGTTTACAAGTCATGGACTCAACTGCAGCTTCTTTATGTATGGATAATAATATTGAATTATTAGTGTTTAATATGAATGAATCTGGGAATATTAAAAAAGCAGTTGCAGGTGAAAAAATTGGAACTATTGTAAAGGGGAGATAAAAATGCCTAAAAATGTATTAAGTAACGCAGAAGCTCGTATGAGCAAAGCAATTGATTCTTTAAAACGTGAATTTTCAGTATTACGTACTGGACGTGCTAGTGGAGCTTTATTAGATAATATTCAAGTTGATTACTATGGAATGCCTTCACCAATTAATCAAATGGCACAAGTAACAGTACCAGAACCTCGTCAATTAGTGGTAAAACCATACGACAAATCAATGTTACAAGCAATTGAACGTGCAATCAATGAAGCAAACATCGGGTTAACTCCAAACAACGATGGGGAAGTCATTCGTTTAAATGTTCCAGCTTTAACAGAAGAACGTCGTCGTGAATTAGCGAAAAAAGTTAAAGGATTTGCAGAAGATGCGAAGGTTGCAATCCGTAATGTTCGTCGTGATGCAAATGATGAATTAAAAAAATTACAAAAAAATGGTGAAATTACTGAAGATGCATTAAAAGGTTACACTGAAGATGTACAAAAATTAACAGATAAAAAAATCAAAGAAGTTGATGCAACTGCAGACGAAAAAGAAAAAGATATCATGTCAATCTAATTTTTAAGCCACTCTTTTTGGGTGGCTTTTTTATTTAATTACATAGAGACTTCTAGATGAATAATTTATCAAAAAGGCAAGGAATCTTGTCTTTTTTTTCATTTTTATAGGACATCATACGTAAGATGTAAGGTAGGTTTTTAAATACCTCAGGAGGAGGGAGAAAAATGTTTAGGTTCGCTGAGGTTGGGTATTTAACAGATGGTGAGATTGATTTGATATTAGAAAAAAAAGTACCAGCAAATTTAGAACCTTTTCATGTGCCAGCATACCACTTTAAAATAAAAAAACATTTAACATCAGTTGAAATAGGAAAAATAGATATTAGGATTGGACATAATGAAATGACGTTTTATGGAGGAAATATTGGTTATGAAATTTATCCACCCTATCAAGGGCATCATTATGCAGCAAAAGCTTGTCTAATTATAAAAAAAATTGCCTTATTACATGGAATGACATATGTTTATATTAGTTGTTTACCTGAAAATATCCCATCTAATAAAACGTGTCAGCGATTAAAAACATCATGGCTTGGTACTTATTTGATACCATTTCATAATGAGATGTATTTAGTTGGAGTCAGACAAATTAATGTTTATGAATGGATTTTAAATTCAAATGAAGGATTTCGATATGTATAAATATCGACAATTAAAGACATATTAATGGTATCATTCTAAAATATTAATGAGGAGGCAAAAATATGTCAAAAAATCATAAAAAAGGTAAACATTCACAATCGAATAATAGAAGCAAATTAACCACACGTATGGAGGTTGAATTTGGTTCTGAATTTGTAGGTGATGCTAAACGTGCTGCACAAGCAGTTGAAACACGCGTTAAAAATAATGCCTTACGATATGGATTTGGCCAAGAGGATTAGTAGCGATATAATAAATCAAAGCTTTAAAAGGCTGTGATTTATTTGAAAAAAAATCAAGATTGCTTTATTAAGTTAAAAGGGTCACTAAAGAATCAGAAAAAAGACGTCGAGATGGCTCAAGAACTAGATGCGATTACTAAACTTGAAATTTCGCGTATTAAGACAAAGGTGAGACGTAAGTGGCTGACAAATAATCACTCATCATAATTCAATCAAGATGAGATAATATTTTAGAATGATTTTCAATAAAGATAAAAGAGAATCCCCCTACGTGTCTTTAGGACAATAGGGGGATTCTTTTGATAAAGGCTTAATCTTTTGAGCATGATAATAACAAGATTAAAAATCAGATTATTTCATAAAATTAGGTTCATAATGATGCAGAAGGTTAATAAAAATATTAAAGACATTGAGATAATTTGTATAAAACCTACTTTGTCTGTGGAAAAAAGATGGTAAGTATATTAAAATATACAGGATAGGTTAATTTTATGAAAGGCGGTTTCTTGAATGTTCTTTAAAAAGAAAACGAAGACACAGGTAAGTAAAGAGCAGATTTTAAAAGCTCCTCTACCTCAACATATAGCGATCATTTTAGATGGCAATGGAAGATGGGCTAAAAAAAGAGGATTACCAAGAACAGCCGGTCATCAAGAGGGCGCGATGAATGTCCGAGAAATAACAAAGTTATGTGGGAAACTTGGTGTAAAAGCATTGACGGTCTATGCTTTTTCAACTGAAAATTGGAAACGCCCTGAAGAAGAAGTTAAATTTTTAATGAAACTTCCGTTAAAATTCTTTGATGAGTTTGCACCAGAATTAATCGAAAATGATATTAGATTAAAGATCATTGGGAATACTGAAGACTTACCGACTGAATTACAAGAGAAAATTAGGGAATTATCACACCAAACAAAAGATAATCAAACGATGACATTAACTATTGCACTTAATTATGGTTCTCAGGATGAAATTAAACAAGCTGTTCAACAAATCGCTAAAGAAGTGAAGGCTGGAGAACTAAAGGTTGAAGAAATTACTGAAGATGTTATTGAAAATCATTTAATGACGCACGATTTGCCTCCTCTTGATTTAATGATTCGGACGAGTGGAGAGCAACGCATTAGTAATTATTTATTATGGCAGTTAGCTTATGCAGAGTTATATTTTACCTCTGTGGCATGGCCAGATTTTAAAGAAAATCAATTGTATGAAGCCATTTACGATTATCAAAAACGTAATCGACGTTTTGGTGGATTAACTGAAACCAAATAAAGGAGAGTAAAAAATGAAGCAACGCGTATTGACAGCTATTGTCATCATTGCAATAGGATTACCCATTTTGATTTATGGGAGATTACCTTTTATTATTTTAGGGGTATTACTTGCTCTAGTTGCCTCTCAAGAAATGATTGATATGAGAGAAACAATTTCTAAGACACCACTAGAGATTAAAGTATTTACGATGATTGCAATCTTAATGATTGTGTTTAGTTCATTTGATTTTAGAACATTGAGTTTTACAGGGACACTTGTTTTTGGACTGGGAACCATGGCATTATTTTTGTTTATTTTATTACTTGCAGTTGTTACGAGAAAGCAATTTACAGTTAATGATGCCGGATACTATTTGTTAACAATCTTTTATATCGGATCTACTTTTCATTCTATGATTTTCTTACGCTCACTTGGGTTAAATTTATTTTTATTTATGATTATCGTAGTGGCCGTAACCGATTCTGGTGCTTATTTTGTAGGACGAAAATTAGGTAAACGTAAATTAGCCCCATTAATTAGTCCAAATAAAACAGTGGAAGGATCAGTTGGTGGAACGATCCTTGGTGTTTTAGTTGGAAGCATTTTTGGAGTGATAACGGGCGTTTCAGATCATGTTATCGTTTTAGCCATGATGAGTTTAGTTGTGGCAGCTGTCGCCCAATTTGGAGATTTAGTAGCCTCTTCAATGAAACGTGAGTATGGAATCAAGGATTTTGGAACATTATTCCCAGGACATGGTGGCGTTTTAGATCGATTTGATAGCCATTTATACGCGTCATTAGCTTTATATATTTTAATTAATGTCATGAATGTGGTGATTTAGATGAAAAATATTTATTTATTAGGAGCAACAGGTTCTATCGGAACACAAACATTAGATGTCATTCGCATGCATCCTGAGGCGTTTCGTTTGATTGCTTTTTCATCAGGACGTAATATCGAATTAACGAAGCAGATTATTGAGGAGTTTCAACCTGCTTATGTTTCAGTCATGGAGGAAGAGTCAGTAATGACTTTAGAGGCGTTATATCCAAACGTTGAATTTGGGTATGGAGCACAGGGACTTGAAAGTGTGGCAACTTATCAAACCGATTTAGGTGGTGAGGATTTTGTTGTCACAGCAGTCATGGGGTCTGTTGGATTACTTCCGACATTAAAAGCGATTGAAATGGGGCGCAATATTGGAATTGCAAATAAAGAAACCTTAGTCACAGCAGGACATCTGGTGATGGAAAAAGCGAAGCAGCATGGTGTTAAACTGTTGCCTGTGGATAGTGAGCATTCAGCTATTTATCAATGTTTACAAGGTGAAGATGCTAAAGCGATTAAGAAGCTAATTATTACAGCCAGTGGTGGATCGTTTAGAGATTATACCCGTGAAATGTTAAAAGAAGTGACACTTGAACAGGCCTTAAATCATCCTAACTGGTCAATGGGAGCTAAAATTACGATTGATTCGGCGACGATGATGAATAAAGGGCTAGAAGTCATTGAAGCGCATTGGTTGTTTGACATGCCATATGAACGAATTGAAACGATTTTACATCGCCAAAGTATTATCCATTCAATGGTTGAATTTGAGGATACGAGTATTATTGCGCATTTAGGAACGCCTGATATGAGAATTCCGATTCAATTTGCGATGAGCTATCCAGAGCGTATGGATTTAAAACAAGGGAAGTCTTTAAATTTAGCAGAAGTTGGAACATTGGAATTTAAGCCAATGGATTTTGAACGTTTCCCATGTTTAAAAATGGCATATGAGGCAGGGATGCAAGGGGGGAGCTGTCCGACTGTTTTAAATGCCGCAAATGAAGCAGCTGTTGATTTGTTTTTACGAAATAAAATTAGCTTCTTAGAAATTGAGACAGTGGTTGCGGAGGCCTTAAACAAACATCAAAAGATTGACCACCCATCACTTGAACAAATCTTACAATTAGATCAAGAGGTTAGACGAGATATTCTAGCAAAATATGAATAATAGAGGGTGAATAAATGTTAGGAATTTTAAGTTTTATTATCGCACTAGGTGTTATTATTTTAGTTCATGAACTTGGGCATTTTATTGTAGCTAAGAAGGTCGGAATTTTATGTCATGAGTTTTCAATTGGTATGGGACCAGCCGTATGGAGCAAGAAAAAGGGAGAAACGACTTATTCAATTCGTGCTATTCCACTCGGTGGTTATGTGGCTATGGCTGGGGAAGAAGCCGAAAAAGAAATGGTCAAAGTGGGACAAAAAGTTGGATTATTACTTGGAAAAAATGCTTGTGTTGAAAAAATTTATCTAAATCCGGAATTAAGAACCGATTTAGTAGTTGGAACGATTACAGAGATTGATTTGTATAAAGCCTTAACGATTAGCATTGAAACAGAACAACAACACGTTTATCATTATCAAGTTGATCATGATGCTTTTTACGTATTTGATAAGGGATCCCAGCAAATTGCGCCATACGATCGTTGTTTAGAGTCAAAATCTAAATGGGCTCGTTTTGCGACAATGGCAGCGGGAGCAACAATGAACTTTATTTTAGCGATTGTTTTATTATTTATGGTAGGACTCGTCAATGGAGAAACGATTTATTCTAATAGGTTAGGAACGATAGTAGATGACTCCCCGGCACAAGTGGCAGGATTACAAGTAGGCGATCAAATTATTGAGTATAATGGACAAAAAGTTGAGTCATGGGACGACTTAATTAATGCCATTGATTCGACAACAGAGGAAACAACCGTTGTGATTGAACGAAATAATCAAACAAAACAATTAGTGATTACTCCTAATCTTGTAGATGGAACACCAAAAATTGGAATTGGGGTTGATTATGAACATCCACTTCGCAGTGAACATTCACTTGGTTATGCGATTAAATATTCTGCGCTACAAACGAAAAATGCTTTTATGCAAATCTTTGAAACGTTTAAAATGTTATTCGTGACAAAAGAAGCAGGGGTTAGTGATTTAGCAGGGCCCATTGGAATTTATACGATGACGTCTCAAGTGGTCACATATGGATTAACCTCATTTGTTATTTGGATTAGTTTCCTAAGTGTTAACATTGGGATTATGAATTTACTGCCATTACCTGCGCTTGATGGTGGACGTATTTTATTTGTTTTAATCGAAGCCGTTATTGGACGTCCGATTGATCGTAAGGTAGAAGGATATATTCATGCAGCTGGATTAATTTTATTCTTAGGATTATTTGTTTTTGTTAGTTTTAATGATGTTCTTCGTTTATTTAAGTAAGAACTCGAAAAACTAACTTGAAATGAAGGGTAAAAGATGCGATAATGAAACATTGAAAGTATATGTATGTCGAATTTTACTATTAATTATGGTAAATGTCGCATTCTTTAGGAGGACAAACAATGAAACAATCGATGATGTTTATTCCAACATTACGTGAAGTTCCTAGTGATGCAGAAATTCGTTCTCATCAATTTTTACTTCGCGCTGGATTTATTAAACAAGTAGCAGCGGGAGTATATACTTATTTACCACTTGCAAAGCGTGTTTTAAATAATGTTGAAGGAATCGTTCGTGACGAATTAGATGCCATTGGCGGAAATGAATTATTAATGCCAGCGTTACAACCAAAAGAATTATGGGATGAATCAGGACGCTGGGATGTCTATGGTTCAGAGTTAATGCGATTAACAGATCGTAATAATCGTGAATTTGCATTAGGTCCAACACATGAAGAAGTTATTACTCATGTAGTTCGAGATTTCTTAAATTCATATAAAAAATTACCATTAACAGTTTATCAAATTCAAACGAAGTTTCGTGATGAAGCACGTCCTCGTTTTGGATTAATGCGTGGTCGCGAGTTTATTATGAAGGATGCCTACTCTTTCCATGCCACACAAGAATCTCTAGATGAAGCTTATAACAACTTTGTTAAAGCTTATACAAATATTTTTACTCGTTGTGGATTAAACTTCCGTATGGTAGAAGCTGATAGTGGACAAATTGGCGGATCTCAATCTGCTGAGTTCATGGCATTAGCTGAAGTTGGTGAAGATACTATTGTTTATTCAACAACAGGTTCGTTTGCAGCTAATATTGAAGTTGCTGATTTAGAGGTGGGAGCTCCATCTCCTGATGGTGTAGGCGTTGTGGCACATGCTAAAGGAATTGAAGTTGGACATGTGTTCAAATTAGGAACAAAATACTCAGAACCAATGAATGCGGTATTCTTAGATGAAAATCAAAAGAAACAACCAATTATCATGGGATGCTATGGAATTGGAGTTAGCCGTGTGATGATGGCGGTTATTGAACAAAACAATGATGAAAATGGAATGATCTGGCCAAAAGGAATTGCTCCATTTGATATTCATGTTGTTCCAGTTGATGTGAAAAAAGCGGATCAATTAGAAGCAGCAGAAAATATCTATGCTGAATTAAAAGCAGCTGGATTTGAGGTTTTATTAGACGATCGTAAAGAGCGTGCAGGGGTTAAATTCTCCGATGCTGATTTAATTGGGTTACCAATTCGTATTACGGTTGGCCGTGGAATCGCTGATGGAATTGTTGAAGTTAAAGTCCGTCAAACAGGTGAAGTTGCTGAAGTAGCAGTGGCTGACTTAATGACATTCGTTAAAGAAAAATATGAAACATTAGCTTAGTTAGAAACCCTCTCAAAAGAATTTGAGAGGGCTTTTTATATT
>NZ_AEXQ01000047.1:0-24345 GCF_000191865.1 Turicibacter sp. HGF1 | reverse complement strand
CGAATTTCGAGAACTTTTTTTATTAGAAATTAATAATACCAAGTCCATATAAGAAGACAATAGCAATCGCAACTGGTGCTATATATTTTGTAATAGTAATATAGGCCATCGTTGTTTTAATTGATTTAGATCCTTGTTTTAATTCATCTTCTAATTGATCACGCTTGAAAATAAATCCTAAGAAAATAATGATTAATAATCCACCAATTGGAAGTAATACATTAGCTGTTAGTACATCCATCCAATCAAATAGTGATTTTCCTGCGAAAATAAGGCTTGAATCTGGTGTGTTTGATAAAGCGCATAAGCTTGAGATAAAAACAACTGTAATAGCTGTTAATCCCATTGCTTTACGACGGCTAAATTTCAGCTCTTCTGTCACATAGGCAATAATAACCTCAAAGATTGACACAACAGATGTTAAAGCGGCAATGAATAATAAGAAGAAGAATAAGGCTCCAAAAATTGTTCCACCAGGCATTTGTAAGAAGACGTTTGGTAATGTGATGAAAACTAGACCAGGACCAGCAGTTGGATCAATTCCAAAAGCAAATACAGCCGGGAAAATTGCTAGACCAGCTAATAAGGCAATCACTGTATCTGCAACTGCGATAGAAGCTGTTGTAACTGCTAAGTTTTCTTTTTTATTAATGTATGAACCATATGTTAACATCGTTCCCATTCCGACGCTTAAGGAGAAGAATGAGTGACCTAATGCATCTAGAACAGCTGACATCGATAATTCACTGAAGTTTGGTTTTAGTAAGAATTCAATTCCTTCACTTGCTCCAGGTAAGGTAACGGCGCGAATTACTAATAAAATGATAATTCCAACTAATCCAGGCATTAAAATTTTACTGTATTTTTCAATTCCTTCTTTAACACCACCGAATAAAATAGCTAATGATAGTAAAATAAAGATGATGGTATAAACAATTGGTGCAACACTACTTGTTGAGAATGCTTGATACGTGTTGGCAATTTGATCAGAAGTCATACCGGCAAATCCGTTAGTCACTGTTAAAATAAAGTAATGAATCGTATACCCTGCAATAACGGTATAGAAGCCTAAAATCATGAAGGCAGCAACGATTCCCATCCATCCGATACCGAACCAAGGTGTTTTAGGGGCAATTTTTTTAAACGATCGAACGGCATTTGATTGTCCACGACGTCCGATAATAAATTCTGCTAATAAAACTGGCATCCCAACTAATAAAATCGCAATTAAGTAAACTAAAATGAAGGCTGATCCCCCATTTTCACCTACAATATAAGGGAATTTCCAAATGTTCCCTAGTCCTACAGCTGAACCAGCAGCAGCTGCAATGATTCCAAAGCGTGACGAAAACCCATCGCGCTTTGTCGATGATAATTCTTGACTCATATTTAATTCCTCCTACTGTCCTACACAACGACTCTTTCTAGTCGTTTCCTACAATAATCCTTTTATTTTAATGCTAGACCTACTAAAATGTTAATAAAAAGGCTTAAGCAATAAAAGTTGAACTTATTTTAGCATGAAAATTTTCATTTGAAAAGCAAAATGTCTTTTTGTTTTGAAAAATGTCGAGTAACACGAGAATAGTTTGATTAAATTTGAGGAATGATACAAGAGAAACAATTGTGATAAAAGGGAGGTCTATCATATGTCAATTAAATGTGGTGCGCATAATTGTGTGCATAATGATAATCAAGGAAATTGTTATGCAAGTGTTGTGAATGTTCGTGGCGCGCAAGCAACGGTAACGGATGAAACGTTATGTAAAAGTTTTGCCGATCAAGGGCTTGTTGGTGATGTTGAATTTGGATCAGAGTTTAGTAATACGTCACACAAAGCGACAGTTAATGATATTAAATGCAGTGCATGTCATTGTAAACATAACGATAAAAATTGTTGTCATGCTGATGCCGTACAAATTAATACAGATACAGCAAGTTGCGATACATTTGAAAAATAGGATAGATAAAAAGCTTTCTAAATCTTTAGAAAGCTTTTTATTATGCGAGAACAAAAGTAATAAAGTGATTATTAAATTCATATAATAAGATACGATTAGCTGGGGGAGAGAAAAATGGAGAAAGTAGTGGTGGCAATTTCTTTAAGTGCGATATTTAAGCCTAAGTTAAAGAAAATTCAAACGATGACTGATCAGAGTGATCGTATTTTTGTGTATCATAATGCAAATGAGGTGTTTGATAAAGGTCCCCTTTTTTCTTTTATTGAGCAACTTTTATGCGCTAATCTATCGTTTGTTGACGTGATGATTATATCAGATAGTCCTCCTGAAATATCTGATTGTATTTTTGAAAGTTTAGCTTATTATAAGTTAGAAATTGATAATGTCATTTTATCTAATCGTACCTCGATTTTAGATTATTTAGCAGCTTTAAAGGTTGACTTATTTTTCTCTTCTGACTTAAATTTGGTTCAGGAGACCCAGAAGATGAATATTTTAGCTGGTTTAGTTTCTTTAGGAGTGACAACAACCCATGAGTTCAAGGTGGCGCTCGATCATCGGTTGTTTGCAAAAGAGGGAATGTGCGATGCCTTTGGAAAAATACTACCTGTATTTGGATTTTGGCAAAAGTTATTTGCTAACTTTAAGGTGGCTTTACTAACGACAAGGTGCTATAGTGTTGAATCTTGGGTGAAAGATTTATTTAAATTATCTCAATGTAAAGTGAATGAAGTCTGCTTTTTAGGTATGGGAGGGACTGAAGATGTTTGCCGCCTTTTTGATCTTACGGTTTATATAGAGGGGGAGAGGCAAGATTCTTTGATACGGACGAAGCCAACTCCTCGTATTTTAAATATTGATTTTTAATTTGAAGTAACATAAAAAAGAAACCCATTACATATATTTAAAGGAAGATAAAATGAGAGGAGAGGAGACTATTGAATGACGTATTGTTAATTACTAATGATAATCGCGTTTATTTAAAAAATAATGAAACAGAGAAGTTAGATTTTTATCATCAGGGATATTTGACAGATGATGAAATTTTAGGGATTTGTTCTAAATTTATAGAGTCGAAGCGAGACCTAGCACTTGAAAATAAGTTAGTTGTAACCATCACCTCAAGTGATGAAGGATATGAGGTAGGTTTTGCACCCTTAACCCTTAACTTACCTGAAGTGAAAAAAGTTCAAGGTGAGTTACCTGTTGAATTATTTATCCGATATGGACGTCATTTAGTATTTAATGATTTTAACGCTTTGCTTCAACGTTTAAATGAATATAAAAAGGAAAATTAATAAACGATAGAAGTCCAGATAAGTTTTTTATCGTTGAGTAACTTTAATTTTATGGAGTAGATGAGAAGGGAATCGTTTACTAGCGGGAAGAATGATACGATTGTACTTTTGAAGTGATTTATGTTACATCTGGAATCTACTATGCTCATTGATAGGAAAAAAATATGTCTGGTTCTAGATAGGTTATTAATTTAAAATATAAGGTATTAAAGAGACGAGTGATGAAGAGGAGAAGTCATAGCAATCTACTAATGGAGAACTATGACTTTTTTTGTTGGTTTTAGAATAAATTCGATTAAAGACATATAAATTATAAAGGTGAGAGGAAATAGTTTACTGTCCTTTGTTGAAAAGCGTTTCTTAAATCTATATAATGGAAGTATTAAAGTTATCCACATCTAATATGATAGTGAAACGTAAGTTTATTGATTGAGGTGAAGAGAATGGCGTATGATTTACAGGATAAATTAGTCGTTGCAATTTCAAGTCGTGCTCTTTTTAATTTAGAGCATGAAAATCAGATTTTTGAAACGGAAGGAATTGAGGCGTATCATCGTTACCAAATTGAGAATGAAAATACTGTTTTAGAAAAAGGAACGGCATTTCCATTGATTGAGGCATTGTTAAGTTTGAATGATAAATTTGATTACCCTATTGTTGAGGTTATTATTTTATCAAGTAATAGCCCCGAAACAGGTCTAAGAGTCTTTAATAGTATTGCAGAATATAAACTTGATATTGTTCGTGCTGCTTTTACGGGAGGAGAAGATAAGCTCCCGTATCTGAGCGCTTTTAATATTGACTTATTTTTATCAAGAAATGAACATGATGTTCAAGATGCGATTGATAATGGAGTGGCGGCAGCACTTGTTTACGATGTTCCAAGAGATTATCAACCTAACCAAAAAGAGATTCGAATCGCTTTTGATGCTGATGCGGTTGTTTTCTCAGATGAGTCAGAATTAATTTATAAAGAACAAGGACTTGCAGCTTTTATTGAAAATGAAAATGCAAATGCTGAAAATGCAATGAATGAAGGCCCATTTGCTAAGTTGCTTAAAACATTATCAACGATTAAGGAAAAAGATGATAGCTTAGTTAAAATTGCAATTGTGACGGCAAGAAATTCACCGGCTCATAAACGTGTTATTCTTACATTACGTGAATGGGGATGTAAAGTGGATGAGATGTTCTTCTTAGGAGGAGTGGCAAAAGATAAAGTTCTTAAAGCGTTTAATGCCCATATCTTTTTTGATGATCAAGATTATCATGTTGGTCCAGCTTCTCAGTTGATTCCCTCTGGGCGTGTTCCATATAAATCCAATTCGAGTTTGAATCAATTTCAAAAAGAACAACATCATGAACATGAGCATCATGAGGAGCACCAGCATGAGCATCATGAACCATACCATGGTTAAGATAAATAAATCTTAAAACAATGCGAAGGGATGTCTTTAGATTGGAAAAAGTTTGTCAAAGTTGCGGATTACCACTGAATGAAAGAATTTTAGGAAATGAAAATAATGGGACATTTTCGCAAGAATATTGTTATTTATGTTATCGAAATGGACGCTTTATAAAGCCAGATATGACTTTAACTGATATGAAAAAACAAGTCATTCAAATGATTGACCAAGCACCAGTTAATAAATTTCAAAAATGGATGTTGAAAAAGATTTATCCCTTACAATTAAAAACTTTAAAGCGTTGGAGAGATTAGAGATGAAGAAAAAGTATCAGCTTGCTGATGCTTTTTTTATTACCCAAGAATAAAGTCAAGTTATTTTTTGTGTCATTTTTGTTTTTAATTAATGTCTTACTGTTTAATAATGGTAAAAATTAGGTTATAATAAAAATAACTTATAAGGATTGATTATTCTTTATAATGGTTATAAAGAGACACATCCATTGGGGGAAATGGATTTTTTAGGAGGGATTGAATTTATGTCAAAGGTATGCAAGAAGTGTTCACAACAGTTTGAGGTCAAAACCACATCTATTCAATCAGGATTAGGAACTTTAACGGTGATAATTGAAGGAATCACGATTTATGTTTGTCCTAAATGTGGGGATACAATATTACAGTCTACGGATGCCCTTGTTTTACAGAAGTTCAAAGAAACGCTAGATTATGAACGAAGTGAGGTTACTTTAAAGGAAAAAGAAGAAGGTCCTGAAATTTTAACCCTGCCAGAGGTGGCTAAAATGTTACGGGTTAGTCATCAAACGATTTATAATATGATTCGTGATGGAAGATTAAAAGGCTATAAGGTTGGAAGAGAGTGGCGCTTTTTAAAAAAAGATATGGATGATTATCTACTGCGGCTTCAGTAAAAAGATGATGAAGTCCCTGATGGCTTTTTTATCATAAAATTTTTCTTTGTTAACGTTTACAATGAAGTGTTGATAAGTTATAATGGATTGATATTATGTTTTTTAGGAGGAGTTATGAAGCAGATACGAATTGGAAATAGTAACATTCATGCCTCAGAGATTGCACTTGGATGTATGGGAATGGGAGGAGAGTGGACTCATAATCCTTTGACAAATGAGGTTAAGAAACAGGCTTTAGTAACCATTGAAGCGGCCTTAGAGCAAGGGATTAATTTTTTTGATCATGCTGATATCTATACGTATGGAAAGTCGGAAGAAGCTTTTTCTGGAATCTGGGAGACTGACTTAGTTAAGCGAGAAGAGATTTATATTCAATCTAAATGTGGAATTCGTTTGAAAGGAAGTTTAGGGGAAGGTTCTGCACCACATTATGATTTTAGCTATCAGTATATTATTGATTCTGTAGATGGTATTTTAAAAAGATTGAAGGTCGATTATTTAGATTCTTTATTGCTACATCGTCCAGATGCACTAGTTGAGCCAGAAGAGGTGGCTCAGGCATTTAGTGAATTACAGGCTCTTGGGAAAGTTAGACATTTTGGGGTTAGTAATCATAATCCTCATCAAATAGAATTGTTAAAACGTTATATTGAACAAGATTTAATTGTGAATCAAATGGAGTTATCGTTAGTTCATGCTAATTTAATTGATGAAGGGATGAATGTTAACAGTTTAACCAATCCGATTGATCATCGAAGTCAAGGAACACTCGAGTATGCGAGATTAAATCATATGACGATTCAAGCCTGGTCACCACTTGCAACGGGGATGTTGACAAAGGAGAAGGTAGAGGCTCCTTATCAAGCAGCGCATGAGGTCATTAAGGAGTATGCCAATGAATTCGGAGTGAGTCAAGAAGCTATTTTAATGGCTTGGTTACTACGTCATCCCGCTAAAATCCAACCGATTGTTGGCACGAAAAACCCACAGAGAATTAAAGCAGTGTGTGAAGGTTCCCAAGTTAAGTTAACACGTGAGCAGTGGTATCGTTTGTATAATGTGATACCAGGAAGAAGTTTATTATAAAGAAAAAAGGTTAAAATCAGATTAGATTTTAACCTTTTTTTGATTATCATTTTAAAAAAAGGAGTGGTGAGTTTCGTATAATTTTACTTAAAATTTCTAACTCTATAACTATAGAGATAAGGATTCTTGCTATTGGTATAAACTTGATGTCTGTTCATCAGGATTAGGAATTTGTGTAGAAATGGAGTTTATTATGAGATGCATGCCTAATCGATCAAAAAGTAAGTTAAATGATAATCAATTAGATAGGAGAAAACTTATTGAGTCGGTCAATTTTTGTTATAAAGGATGATAAGTTATGAAGTTCAAGAGATGGTCCGTGAAGTATTTAGTCTGTACTAGCATCTTATTTACAACACTTAGTTTAGTGATGGGTTGTTCTGCTAATAAAGCAGGAGGAGGGGCTGATGATTCGTATGTTTTAGTGAATGAGTTAGAATTTATTAATCAAACCCTTGAGCAACGTAGCGAAGGAAATTATATTTATCAAGCTCAAATTAAAAATAATTCAAAGTTTATTATACGAGGGATTTCAATCGATATAGAGTTGAGTAATGGAAATTATACAACGATTTCCACACAAGATACGTTAAAATCAGGTGACATTAGTGGGTTTATTCAATGTTTTGGTCCAAGTTCAGGTCGTATTGAGGATATGAAAGCGACGCGGATTTTGATTAATATGTATGATGAGAATATGGTTCATACTGTTGTGGAATATGATGTTAATCAAAATAAATATACTTATACACCAGGAGAGGCATTCTCAGCTGAAACTCCTAAGGTTACCGTGACTGATTTGGAGTTTATGAATCCAACGTTAACGGTTCCTTCAAATGCTAGTGGAAGTGTGTTTGAGACAAGTCTTAAAAATAATTCTGATTATGCCATCATGGGATTAGTTTATACATTTGAAATGAATAATGGAAAAAATGTTAATCTAATGGTTGTTGATACGATTGGGGCACGAGAAAGTATTGGGCCTATTTCTTGTACGGGACCTGAGAGTGGAAATATGGAAGATATGGAAACTAAAACGATTAAATATACGATAATTGATGAAAAAGGAACGAGTCAGACGATTACATACGATGTTCGATTAAATCAATATTTTATTAAGTAGTAAAAAGCGATATTTATGTGGTATCGCTTGTATAAAAAAATACTCCACTTCATGGAAGTGGAGTATTGAAACAGGAAAGAATAGATGCAATGAAAGTGTACCAATTTTATTATTAGAAATTATTTGTAAAACTATTCAAAAAATGGTTGATTTTATATTTTATTTGAACGGATAAGGTGACTTAGGGTGTTAAAAATGCGTTTGAGTAAAATGGCACCTAACAAAATGAGAATCCATTTTAGAAGTTCTGATTTAGGGTTACTTGAGAGCATCATATTTTGATACCAGCGAGTTAAAAAAGGAGTGACGATTAAAAACACTAAAAAATAACCAATGGCTTGATTAATGATTGTTTTAATCTGTTCCAATAACTCTACATGTAGTCCAAATTTTATTAAAAAAGGATCTAATAAAATGGATACAATCTGTCCTCCATCAAAAAAGGGAATCGGAATTAGGTTGAAAAGAAATAGTAAAACATTCATGAATAAAATAATAAATAGGGCATACTGTTGAAGCGTATTTTCATTTGCAATGATTTCGATTGATTCGGTGAATGAGGTATCCGGTATTAAAAAATCATGAACAGACAACATTGAGGTTAAGGAGATAATGAATCTGCTAATGAGTTGGTTCAAAATTTTAAATCCTTCTATTAAGTTTGTTTGATAATAAAGAGTAGAGGCGATAACGGCTGTGATGTAATTAAAGGTGCTACCTGCTAGAAGGATGATGATTTGTTGAAAGGAATTTAATTTATTTTCATCGATTAAATCATAAATTGTTACACCACCACTCGGAAATAATTTAAAAATAAAGCGAGTATGAGCGGTTTTAATAGACAATATTTTGATACCCATTCCTGTTACCACATCGGTTGCTTTAACTCCAAAGAGGTAAGCTGCAAAATAGTGGCCACATTCATGAATGAAAATACTGAGGTAGGCAATGACGATGTATAGAAAAATTGGCATTAGGATTCCCCCCTTTTTAAGACTATCTATACAGAAATAGAAATGTCTTTTCAGTTTTAGAATAAGTCTTAGTTCATCGGACTTTCTACTACTAAGACATCCAATAGTCCATGGGTCCCCTACTCTTGAAGCAGTCTTCTCCGCTGATAGGAGAGGCAAAAGTTTTGCAGTTGTACAAAACTGATTTAGACTTAGACATATACATATATATGCGTCATGGAATTAGAATATCCTTTAATCCAAAATAGAAGCATTGCGTTAGGCAATGCTTCTATTTTTGGATTAAAAAAAGTTTGCGATATTGGGCCATATAATCTCCCAATAGGAAAACAACGTATAGATGAATTCAAAAAACAATAATAATCCCATCATGGTCACCACCTTAAATGATTGTTAGTTATAGTCTAAGAAAAAACGATTATTTTATGTGTAATTCGATGTCGAAAAAAGAAAAGAAAACAAGAAAAATAAGAGGTAAAACACCTTGTTTGTAGAATTTTCTTTTGCTTTTTTATTAATAATATGATAAAGTATAAATTTCGAGTTGACTTTTTCTTTTGTAAGGTGGGATTACTGATGCAAAATATGAACGATATTATTAAAGAATCAATGATTGCAAATGCAATTAAATGTAATTATGATGAGAAGTTAGAAACAATTCTAAATAAACTCAAAAAACCTGAATTAAAACGTTTAGTGGATCATCATGGATTAAAAGGATGTTCGTCATTAGCAAAAGGTGGATTAATTGAACGTATTATTGCCACACTTGGTGATGTATCACGTTTAGAGTATATTCTGTGTGGCATGGACGATTTGATGATGAGTGATTTCGTTATGTTAGTTAATGAAGCATATGTTAACTGTGATGAGATGATGTCTTCTTCTGTTTACACGTTATACAATCTTGGATATGTTTACCCTGTCATGAACGGTAAAGAGGTTGTTTACATGATGCCTCAAGTTGTAAAAGAGGCTTATGCTAATATCTCTCAACCAGAATTACAAGATACAAAAGTACGTACGGATCTTGTTTATTTATATATGAAGGCATTAGTTAATTTATACGGAATTTGTGATTTTGCTCAATTATGTAAAGTGTTTAATGAGTATGAAACAACACCATTAACGCCAGAAGAAGCGCTAAATGTATTATTCTGTAAATTAACATTCCATGGAAATGTTCAATCATTTGGACCATTATTTGTTTCAGATTCATTACTTATTGATTCAGAACAAGAAGTATTAGCTTTACGCGAAACTCAAGAAGAAAAAGAATATTACATGCCAACAAAAGAAGAAATTCAACAGTTTGGAATGGACGAAGGTGAATGGACTCCTCAATTAATGCAAGTTCAAAAATTTATTGAAGAAAATATTTGTGAAGATAAAAAAGTCGCTCGTGAAATTGCACATGAAATGGGAATGTCTTTTGCATATAAATATCAACCTAAATTAGCCTTTATGGCACTTGAAGGCCGTCAAATTGAAATGGAATCTTACAATGTAGGACAGGCGTTAATGATTCTTTTAATGGATGCATTTAATCATGCTCGTACGTGGGAAAATCGTGGATTCCGTCAAGTTGATTTAGAAGCTTCAGCAGTGAAAGAGGTTGCCTCAACACAAGTTGTTGTTCCAATGATTAATCCAATTAAATCAACTAAAATTGGACGTAATGAACCTTGCCCATGTGGGAGTCAAAAAAAATATAAAAAATGTTGTGGACGTTAATCGTCTTATTTAATCGCCTGTTAAAGCCTTTTGCTTTTAAGAGGCGATTTTTTTTATTTCATATTAAAATGAGTTAACTGAATAAAGTGATAAATGTCGAAATATTAAAGTCTATTCATTTAAAAACAGGTTATGATATAATGAAAATCAATCTGATGAAAGAAGAGGAAGCGGAGTATGAGTCGATATTTTAATAATCAAGAAGTTGAATTACTGGCCCCTGTTGGGACGTTCGAAATATTTAAACAAGTCATTCATAGTGGAGCAGATGCGGTTTATTTAGGTGGTAAAATTTTCAATATGCGTATGCATCGAAAAGGATTTAACTTTACAGATGAAGAGTTAGCAGAAGCCGTTAAAATTACACATGATCTAGGAAAGAAAATCTATATTACAGTTAATAACCTGTTAAGTTCAGAGGATTTAAAACAAGCAAAAGATTATTTAACCTATTTGAGTGAATTAAAGCCAGATGCTATTATCGTTCAAGATATGAGTATTGTGTACTTAGTTAATGAACTTGGACTAGATTTAAATATTCATGCCTCTGTTATGATGAATACACATAATCTTGAAACCATTAAAGCCTTACGAGAACTTGGCGTAACACGCGTTGTAACTTCTCGTGATATTGATTTAGAGACGGTCAAGTACTTCTCTCGTCAAACTGATATGGAGTTTGAATATTTTGTGCATGGTGACATGTGTGTGGCACATGGTTCACAATGTACGTATAGTGGAATTTTATTTGGAAAAAGTGGTAATCGTGGTTTATGTATGAAGCCTTGTCGTTGGGGATATAAAATGAACCAAGGGGGGAACCAATACAATACAACTTTCCCATTGGCGGTTAAAGATATGTATATGTATGAAAATATTCCGGAATTAATTGAAGCGGGAGTGGTTTCATTTAAAATTGAAGGTCGTATGCGAGAAGCCGACTATCTACTGGGGATTATTAATAGCTACAGTGATGCCATTAATCGTTATATTGAAGATCCGATTTTTTATGATCGTCAGAAGGATTCAAAAACGTTGTATGAAAACCGAAAACGTGATTTCTCGACCGCTTATGCTTTTGGTAAACCAGGACTAAGTAATATTAATGAACGATGGGAAGGAACAGGGAAGTTTTATAGTACTGGAAAAGTGTTTAGTAAACCAGTCGAAGAGAGTGAAATGAAAGACTCACGAGTTCAACAAATTAAATCGATGCTTGCGACAGAGGACATCAAAACGCATCGACCGACTTTAAGTGTTAAAGTTAATTCTTATCAGGCCGCGATGATGGCAATCGAAGAAGGGGTTGAAAAGATTTATTTATCAGGTGAAGTATTCCAACCACAGTTGCCATTTAGTGTGAAAGAAATTCAAAGTCTTTCGAAAAATAAGGGAAATTCTAAACTTTATTTAGGATTACCGACGATGATGTATGAAGATGATTTCAGTCGTTATGCTCATTTATTACGTACGCAAAATTTAGGAATTGATGGGATTGTCGTGACGAATTTAGGGGCTATTCGTTATTTTGCAGATTTCGGTTTTGAAATGATTGGGGATACAGCTTTAAATATTTATAATGCGACAGCAGCTAATTTCTATGGACGTTTTGGTTTAAGCTTAGCGGGCATGTCAAATGAATCACCAGTGATGAATACAAAAGATTTATTGCAACATTCAGCGTTACCGATTGAGATTACAGTTCATGGGGCCCCTGTTGTGATGTATATGAGTCATGATTTATATGAAAATACAAAAATCGTTGAGGCAAGTCAAAAAGCAGATCGTAAGTATCGTGATAAAGAGGTCTTGTTATTAATTGATGATAAAGGACAGGAACATCCTGTTTATCGTGACAATAAAGGGAATAACCATATGGTATTAGCTAAAGAATTATGTTATTTACCTTTATTAAAAGAATTACATCATTTAGGTGCGGCATCCTTTAAAATTGAAGGATGTAACTATGAACTTGAAACGTTACGTCAGATTATTAATACGTATCAAAAAGCGATAGCGAATCTTGAGCTTTGTGATGAGTTAGTAAAAGAATTAAATTATGAAAACTTAGGCTTCACACTTGGAGCAATGCAATATAATTAAGGAGATAAATTATGATAGGTGCAGATAAAATTATTCAAAAGAAAAAAGAGTTTTTATTTCCATCGTCTCATGGAAATCATTTTTATAAAAATCCTCCACAAATCGTGAAAGGGGATATGCAGTATTTATATGATGATCAAGGAAAAGAGTATATTGATTTTTTTGCGGGTGTTTCAGTGATGAACTGTGGGCATTGTAATAAAGAAATTTTAGATGTGGCGATTTCACAGATGCAAACGTTACAACATACGACGATCATTTATTTAACAGAGCAAATGGTGAATTTAGCAGAGAAGTTAGCAACGGTGTTACCTGGAAATTTACGTCGCTCATTCTTCTGCTGTACGGGTTCTGAGGCGAATGAAGGAGCCATGTTGCTGGCAAGATTATATACGGGGAAAAATGATTTTATAGCCCTTCATAATGGGTTACATGGACGTACGCATTTAACCATGAGTGCCACTGCTATTCCAATGTGGCGAGCAGATCCAGATTTATCTCGTTGTATTCATTTTGCCAAGAATGTTTATAGTGATACATTAGACTTAGAATCAGCGGCAAAGGCTTCAATTGAAAGTATTAAACAAGTTATTGAAGAACAAGGAGCAGAAAATATTGCAGCTTTAATCGCAGAGCCGATTCAAGGAAATGGTGGAATTATTACACCTCCTCTTTGGTACTTCAAAGAATTAAAGGCTCTTCTTGAGCAACATGATATTTTATTATTGATTGATGAAGTTCAAACTGGATTTGCACGTACCGGAAAGATGTTTGCGATTGAAAATTATGGCGTGGTTCCAGACATTATGACGGTTGCGAAAGCACTTGGAAATGGAATGCCAATTTCTGCTTTTTGTACGAATGATGAAATCGCAAAGGCATTTACTAAGCCATCTGCTTCAACACTTGGTGGAAATCCTGTTTCATCAGCTACTGCGATGGCAGTTTTAGATTACATTGAAAAAAATAACCTGTGTGAACGTTCAGAGTATTTAGGAGCTATTTTAAAACAAAAATTAGAGTTGCTAAAGGAAAAGCATCCGATTATTAAAGAGGTTCGTGGACTTGGCTTAATGCTTGGTGCTGAATTAGTAAAAGCAAATGGAGAAGCAGCATCTGAAGAAACAGATCTCATTTTAGAGAAGCTAAAAGATCGCGGATTAATTGTTGGAAAAAATGGACTAGGACGTAATGTACTAGCTTTCCAGCCACCTTTAGTGATTACGGAAGAAAATATCGAAGTTTTAATTCAGAATTTAGATGATGTTTTAAGTGAATTATAAAAGATGAAAGAGGCCTTCATAAGAAAGGTCTCTTTTTATGTTTTTGCAGACATAGTTTGTGATCATTGAAAATATAATAGAATGAAATCATAATAAGGGTAGGAGGAAAGAAGATGGAACGAAGCTTTAGTCGTGTTCGGATTGTTGTTGTACAGCCAGGGGATGAAGTTTATTTTGATCGCTATTATGACGATGTATTGGCAGCAATTGATAAATTTAATTATTTTTGCAAGTTAGCTAATATCAATTACCCTCAAGAAGTTGAATTTGTTCTTGATAAGACAGAAAAGTATAATGAAATGACAGCTTATTTTCCTTATAACGAAATCAATGATTATAACCAATCAGGTTTTGTTCAAGTATCATTATATTTTGAAGTTGGACGAATGTATTCACCTGATCGGTCATCATTACGATAAAATAGGCAACTAGTAGGAGAAGCAGTAATTTTTTATAAAAATTTACTGCTTTTTTTGATTTACATCATATGATGTAAAGAGTTGACTAATTTTTGATTGGGGTGAGATGATGAGAGTATTAAATCCCACATTGTATGAACAAATTGAAGTGTGGCAGGAACAATTGTCACCTGATGTGGATGTGAAAACACTTGGACATACTCAGGATAATTTACACAATAGTAAGGAAGCGATTATTGCTTGTTTAGTAGAACAGTTTCCGATTAGTTATCGTCAAAGTTATGAGGTCTATCATGATTGGTTTTTAAATGTTGAGGTGTATCAAACGTATGATGAGCTTCAAGTGATAAATGTACTAGCGCTTGGAAGTGGTTCAGGTGGAGATGTCTTTGGCTTAATTCAGGTGATGGAAGAGGTTTTTTCTAATAAGATTATTAATGTCTTTACCGTTGAGGGGAATAAGTTAGCCTTGCGAAGTCAAATGAATATTTTTAGACATTATGTAAGTGTTGGACTAATAAAAAATGAGGTGAATTTAGTTCCAATTTCGATGGTTATTCAACCATCATTTAAAGGATTTAAAGAAAAGTTAAATGAGTTATGTTTTAAATCTTACGATTTTACAAAGTTTGATATGATTCAAAGCTTTAATTGGATGAACGAGAAATCAGTTAGAAAACAGATGAAGTTTCTTGATTTATATGAGTTAATTCAAAGTTTGATGAATCCTAATCGAATTGCTGTGATTGCGGAAACTGTCGATCCTAATTCGAAAAGTGAGGAGTCACCTGTTTTCAAAAGAGCATTAAATGCGTTTATGATGTTTTCTTCTCGCACACAAAAAAAACAAATGCCCCTTTATGCCTTAACGCCGACCCCCTGTATTGCAAGACGATTGGCAGGGCTTTCTAAGTCGCAATGTCAATCATGCAAAGGTTGTTTTGATGAGGTCATGTGTTATGTTAAGTTGTGGCAACAGACACGATATGCTTGGCAATCAAGTTATTTGTTTGTAATGAAAATTGCTTCTTCATCGCTTGGGAGTCATCTGGCTAAGAATTTACAAAATGAGACCATCGGTTATCAAACTGCAAGTCAGGTTGGAGTGTATCAAGAGCGTTACTGTACACTCAATCGCCTTGTTAAAAAAGAAGTGACGGCTAATGCTTTTAAGTTATGTCAAGAAGAGGATTCCTAAGTGGAATCCTTTTTTATTTAAAGGCACCATTAGGGGCTAATTTCATAACTTATTGATATAGAGAGGAGGGGATAGTGTGAAAAATATAGGGTTAGTTCTATGTGGTGGAGGGGCAAAAGGTGCCTATCAAGTGGGTGTTTTTAAAGTGTTGGAAGAATTAGAAATTGCAAACGAAATAAAAATGATATCAGGTTCATCCATTGGCGCTTTAAATGGGGCTCTGTACCTAATGTATAGTGCAGATGAGATTGACCAAATTTGGCAACAGTGTAATTGGACAGCTATTTTTGGTGTGAGTAAAGAAAATATTAAAAAGGTAAATCAAATTGTACATCGTGTGAATACGAGGCAGATGTCGCCTTTTTTTGGGGCGATTAATATGGTTGGAGTTGCTAATCAAACAGGACTTCCATTACAAAGAAAGGGATTTGAGAAAGTATTACGCCAGTATTTAAAGCCATCTATTATACAGAAACAATCAATAGACCTTATCGTATCATGTGGAAAAGTAAATAGTAAGCAATTAGCCTATTTTAACTTAAATCATCAGTCTCCAAAGAAAATGCAAGATATTTTGTTTGCGACAACAGCTGTACCGATGTTGTATAATCCTGTTTATATTGATAACAGCTATTATTGTGATCCGATGAAATATGAACGTGCCCCTCTCGCTCCTTTGTTAAAATCAGATTGTGAGACGATTATTATTGTTTATTTAAATCGGGGGCAGTGTTTGGGTCGAAAAGAAATTAATGGTAAACGACTGATTGAAATTGCACCAAGTCGAGATTTGGGCACTGGTATTTACGGAAGTTTTGATTTTAGAAAAAGTGTGATTGAAAATTCGATTGAACTAGGAGGGAATGATGCATATCGAATTTTGTATAATGTCTTAAAGGAAAATCCGAGACCTCCACGTTATCTTAAGAAAAAATAAGTGAAGATGAACAGACAGAAAATGATTAAATAAAAAAAGAGATACTTTAAGTTATAAAGCATCTCCTTTTTTGTGTCTAAGCCTTATTTTTATAGAGTTTAAGGTTTAGAAGGTTTTGATTGATTTCCATTTTAAATGAGTCAGTCATCATCCCAATTAAGGCTAATTCAAAATCTTTACATCCTTCGCCTGCTAATTCCCAATAACACTCTTCCATTTCAACTTGTCGATTAGTTTGTAAATAATAGCTTAGATCTTTAAGCCTATCTGATTTTTCTACGTTATAGTTACAACTTAGGAGAAGTTCAAATTGTGAGTCTTGCTCATTGATTTGAACAGAGATATTCGTTGCATCTAAGGTGAAGAAGAAGCTAATAAGCTCGTTAGTTATTTTTGCTATGCGTTTTTGTGTTGAAATCATTGACGTGTTTCCTTTCGAAAAGCTTCAATTAATGGTACCAAAATAGCGGCGACAATGCCAGCAGAAAAACCATTATTATATAAATTTAATCCAGCATGCAGGCTTCCGACATGTAAAACAACGGATGAATGTAAAAAGCCTGCTAAAATTCCGTATGCCCAACCAAATTCACCTGCAATTGGAGCGAGTGACGTTCCAAATAAGGCTGCAAGTAAAATCGAGGGATCATTAATAGACCATACCTTTAAATAGGAACCGATGACTACACCAATCATTACCGGGATAATGTTTTTAAAATGTTTTCCAAATGCTCCGAATCCTATAACGGCAAAAATTCCACCGATAGTTGGTCCATTTAACTGACCACCAACTATTAAGACGTAAGTAGTAGCGATTAATCCATTGATTCCCATATTGATGAGTGTTGGAGAAAAATCATCTATTAAAATGAAATCACTAACTAGTCGTCCTGAGTGGTGTGTAATCCGTTTGAATTGTTCAATTGATCGTGTATCAGTCAACTCTCCTAGTAGAATCATTACCGTGCAAAGAAAATAGAGATAGCTTCCGATTAAAAGATTATTCCCCTCTCCCCAAATGAGTTGAGATGAGGGGTTATATCCAAAGGATTTAAATAAGGCAACTAAAACGGTAATCATCATACCTGCTGTAAATCCAACATTATAAAGGTTATATCCTTGGTGAACCTTTAAAAAGTGAGAGGCTAGAGGGGGAAGAATAAATCCAATTAGAATTCCTAAGATAATACCGAGTATGATTCGAAGCGGTAAAATAAGTTGAAAGTGAAAGATAATCTCTGTTACGATGGGGGCCATCGCCGTTCCGAATAATGCGATATAGATGTATCTAGCAAAAGGTTGTTTATGATACTTTGCAAATAAGTAGACCCCAATGATGATGGCCCATATATTTAATAAATTCTTACCTAGAAATGAAAAACCAGCAATTAGGAATAGGGAAGCGAAGGTTGCCCCATTAAAGTGGATTTTGTTTTTCCAGAGTAGAAAAATGATAATTAAGGTTAATATTCCAGAGTTAACAAATGCTCCTCCAATTCCACCGATCACGATATAATCAGTGATAAGGGCATCTGGATGAATAATAATTTCATATAAACCGTTTAAAATGTCTTTAAAGGAAGAGGTAATAAATCCAAATCCGATTAAGGAGAGGGCGATAAATATCATGACCCACATTTTATCGGATTCTTTCCAAATTTTTATTTTTTGCCTCTCTATCGTTTCCATCTATCAATCTCCTTTTCTATTAAATGTTATAACTATTATAATATATTGTGGGAATGGTCGTAAATATAACGTTTTCATTAAAATGTAAGAAAGAAAGTGGAGAGAATATGGGAAGTACAGGAGAAATGTGGATAAAATAAGGAAAAAATGACACTAAATTGCTTAAAATTTATTTACAAATAAAGTGAATTGGTGTTATTGTTATGTTATAACGTTATAACATCATAATGTATTAACTCTGATGTTATAGTTAGATTTTAGGAGAATTACGTGGAGGGGTATTTTATGCAACAAATGTTAGCGCCAAAAGAAATTGCTGAAGCAACGGTTGGTGTTGGTAAGTATAAGACATCTAAGAAAAATAGTATTGTATTTGTTTCAGCTATGTTGGCAGGACTATTCATTGGACTTGGCTACACAGGATATTTAATTGTATCTGGCATTATGGCAGATGCGGCAGTTGGTAAAGTGGTTGGAGCTTTATTATTCCCTGTGGGATTATTATTAGTTTTAATTGCTGGAGCTGATTTATTTACCGGTAATACGTTAGTCACGATGGCGTGGTATAAAAAAGAAATTAAATTAGGTGATGTAGCAAAAAATCTTAGTATTGTTTGGCTTGGAAACTTAGTTGGAGCTTTATTCTTAGTTGTTTTAGTGTATTATAGTAATACATTTACCGGATCAATAGCTGAAGGTGTGATGCATTTAGCTGAGAAAAAAGTTCATTTAAATATGGTTGAATTATTAACTCGTAGTACGTTATGTAATATTTTAGTTGCAATCACAGTTTATATGTCTTATGCAGCGAAGGATGTTACAGGAAAAGTTATTATTAGTTATATTCCGATTTGGTTATTCGTTATTACAGGATTTGAACACTGCGTGGCAAACATGTTCGTTTTACCAATGGGATATTTACTTGGAGCAGATCTTACGATTGGACAAATTATGGCTAATATTATTCCAGTTACAATCGGAAATATTATAGGTGGGATGTTAGTGACTGCAGCGTACTACTTCTTATTCTTAAAAGATAAAGATCATCATTAAGATGAGGGCTTGTCCGTAAGGGCAAGCTTTTTTAATTTATAGCAACTATTGACGTGATTTTTTAGAAGGTTATGATGATTTTAAATGGATTCATGATTAAAATAGAAATGAATCTCCTAAAATAGAACTAATGTTTGTTTTTGTAACTTTTTAATCTAGGTGAAGTTATGTTATAATGAATCAATATAAAGAGGTGATGAAGGTGTACGCATATTTAAAAGGAACGGTTGCTTATAGCGCTAAAGATTTCGTTGTGATTGAGGTAGCGGGTATTGGATATAAAGTTTATACGGCGAATCCTTATGAATTTAGAAAGGATGAAGCGACACAGGTTTTTACACACCAAGTGGTGTCAGAGAATGATTTAAGTTTGTATGGATTTAAGACGCTTGAGGAACATGATTTGTTTATCAATTTGATTAGTGCAAGAGGCATTGGACCTAAAACAGCTTGTGCGATCTTAGCGATGAAGGATATGAGTGGATTACGTCATGCGATTGAAAATGGTGATGCAAAATATTTATGTAAGTTTCCTAAAATCGGTCCAAAAACTGCGCAACAAATTATCTTGGATTTAAAAGGTAAGTTAGTTGTGCCAGATGCTGCAATTTTTGTCAATAATAGTTTATCTGAGGCGCTTGAAGCTCTACAAGCACTTGGATATGGAGATAAAGAATTAACGAAGGTTAAAAACGCATTTAAAGATACTGATGCTTCTGTTGATGAAATTATTAAAAAAGGTCTACAATTATTAGTTAAGTAATCGATTAGTCCTGATTAATTTTCTATAGTTATTTTATAGGGTCTATAGTTGGGGTGGATAATCAAGCATTTGAATAATCAAGACTGACTTTTATTATCTTGGTTATTAATTGTTATATATAGAAGAGAGGGATAGGATGAAGTCAATGCAACGTATTAATCCATTTGCTATTGGGGGCGCCTTTGTTGAGTATTGCGTTGATAAGGGATACCTTGTGATGGAAGTAATGGATCATGAGGTGAAATATTATTTGACTGAAGAGGGAGAAGTAAAACTTAAAGAGGAATTTGGTATTACTTTGCATGCTTGTGCAAAAATAAAAGAAGGAAGTAGGGAATGAAGATGACAGAAGAACGCTTAGTGACACCAGATGAAGTCATGGGAGATGAGTCTGAATTAAGCTTACGTCCTGAACGTTTAAATCAGTATATCGGACAGACAGCTGTAAAAGAAAATTTACGTATTTTCATTGAAGCGGCTAAAAATCGTAACGAGTCGCTAGATCATGTTTTATTATTCGGACCTCCGGGTCTTGGTAAAACGACATTAGCCACGATTATTGCAAATGAAATGGGTGTTAACATTAAAACAACATCAGGGCCTATGATTGAAAGAAGTGGTGATTTAGCGGCTATTTTATCAGTTCTTGAACCAGGAGATGTTTTATTTATTGATGAGATTCACCGTTTACCTAAATCAATCGAAGAAGTTTTGTATCCAGCGATGGAAGATTATGTTTTAGATATTGTCGTTGGAAAAGATGAGTCAGCACGTTCGATTCGTGTAGATTTAGCGCCATTTACACTGGTTGGGGCAACGACAAGAGCAGGGGATTTATCAGCTCCACTTCGTGATCGTTTTGGTGTTATTAATCGATTAGAGTACTATACAGAAGAGCAGTTAACTTCTATTGTTAAGCGTACGGCGATTGTTTATGAGATTGAGATGGATGATTTAGCCGCACTAGAGTTAGCTCGTCGTTCTCGTGGCACACCTCGTATTGCAAATCGATTATTCCGTCGTGTTCGTGATTATGCCGAGGTAGTAGGGAATGGAGTGATTACACATGATATTGCAAAATTAGCACTTGATCGTTTAGACATTGATGAGTTAGGGCTTGATTATGTGGATCATAAGTATTTAAGAGGAATTATTGAACGCTTTGGTGGTGGTCCTTGTGGAATTGAAGCGATTGCCGCTTCAATCGGGGAGGAATCACAGACGCTTGAAGATGTTTATGAGCCGTATTTACTTCAAATGGGATTTATTAAACGAACACCTCGTGGTCGAGTGATTACACCACAAGCTTGTCATCATTTAGGGATTGAGTATCCGTTAAAATAAAGATTGAAAAAAAGCGATATTTGGTAGATAATTTAAGAAGTAATTAAATTAATTTTGCAACATAGAAAGTTGGTGTTTTATGCGAGTCGATCAGTTTGATTTTGAATTGCCCGATGAATTAATCGCACAGACTCCATTAAAAGATCGCGATACATCGCGTTTAATGGTTTTAAACAAGAAAACGGGTGAGGTAAAACATGAAGTATTTCATGATGTGTTAAATTACTTGCGCCCAAATGATACATTAGTATTAAATAATACGAAGGTCATGCCAGCTAGGTTAATGGGACAAAAACCAGATACAGGAGCCAGCATTGAGGTTTTATTATTAAAACAAGAACAACAAGATTGTTGGGAAACGTTAGTAAAACCTGCTAAGCGTGTTAAAGTTGGGACGATTGTTGAATTTGGAGACGGACGTTTAAAAGCAGAGTGTATTTCAACAGGCGATATGGGAAAACGTGTTTTCAAATTTATGTATGATGGGATTTTCTATGAGGTATTAGATTCACTTGGAGAAATGCCATTACCACCCTATATTACTGAAAAGTTAGATGATCGTGATCGTTATCAAACTGTTTTTGCTAAGGAAATTGGTTCAGCAGCTGCCCCAACAGCAGGGTTACATTTTACTCCTGAATTACTTGAAGAAATTCAAGCTAAAGGGGTTAAAATTGCTTATGTAACGTTGCATGTTGGACTTGGAACGTTTAGACCAGTATCAGTAGATTCTGTCGAAGAACATGATATGCATGCAGAATTTTATCAAATGTCACAAGAAACGGCAGATATTTTAAATCAAACTCATGAGTTAGGTGGACGTATTATTACAGTTGGAACCACTTCAACACGTACACTTGAAACCATTGCTCGTGATCATGGGAAATTTGTGGCTTGTGAAGGATGGACAGATATCTTTATTTATCCGCCGTATCAATTTAAAGGGATTGATGGAATGATTACAAATTTCCATTTACCAAAGTCAACATTAATTATGTTAATTTCATCTTTAGCAGGACAAGATGCTGTGATGAATGCTTATAAAATTGCAGTTGAGGAAAAATATCGTTTCTTTAGTTTTGGGGATGCGATGCTAATTATAGAATAAAATGCAACTAAGATAGTTAAAGTGAGGTGCCAATCTTGGCGATTAAATATGAATTAATACATGAATGTAAACAATCAGGTGCGCGTTATGGAAAATTACACACACCACACGGAAGTTTTGAAACTCCTGTTTTTATGCCTGTTGGAACATTAGCAACGGTTAAAACATTATCACCAGAAGAGTTAGAAAAAATGGGAGCTAAAATTATTTTAGCGAATACATATCATTTATGGTTACAGCCTGGTGAAAAAATTGTGGAAGAAGCCGGAGGGCTTCATAAATTTGAGAATTGGGGCGGAGCTATTTTAACTGACTCTGGTGGATTCCAAGTTTTTAGCTTAAGTAAACTACGTCAAATCTCGGAAGAAGGAGTAACCTTCCGTGATCATCGTAATGGAGCACCATTATTTATGTCACCAGAAATTTCTATCGGTGTTCAGAATTCATTAGGGGCAGATATTATCATGTCATTTGATGAGTGTCCACCATATCCAGCCACTTATGACTATATGAAAGATTCAGTAGAACGTACGATTCGTTGGGCAGAGCGTGGGAAAAATGCTCATAAAAATCCTGATACGCAAGCGTTATTTGGGATTGTTCAAGGTGGGGAATTCCCAGAACTTCGTAAATACTGTGCTGAAAAGTTAGTTGAAATGGATTTCCCAGGATACTCTGTTGGTGGGGTATCAGTTGGAGAACCAAAAGATGTAGCGCGTAAGATGATTTCGTATACAACACCATATTTACCAAAAGATAAACCACGTTATTTAATGGGAGTAGGATCTCCAGATGATTTAATCGATGGAGCTATTTTAGGTATTGATATGTTTGACTGTGTGTTACCAACTCGTATTGCTCGTCACGGAACAGCGATGACTTCAGTTGGTCGTGTTGTGATTAAAAATAAAACTTATGAACGCGATTTTACTCCGTTAGATCCAAACTGCGATTGCTATGCTTGTAAAAATTATACAAAAGCATACATTCGTCACTTGATTAAAGCGAACGAATCATTTGGACAACGTTTAGTGTCTTATCATAACTTACACTTCTTAATCAACTTAATGGAACAAATCCGTGAAGCCATCAAAAACGATCGTTTACTAGACTTCAAAGAAGAATTCTTCGAACAATACGGACTAAACAAACCAGGATCACGCGGATTCTAATAAGAAAAGCGGGGTCCCCACCCTGACGAAGTCAGGTTTACTCCGTAGGTGGGGCTGTTCCTTCTTGAAGGAAAAACCTTATTCCATTAGACGGACTACTATAATGCGTAGAAAGTAGGGACCTAGAGTTTGGAAAGCTTTCCTCAATTACTGGGCTAAGAGGAGGTGGAAGCAACTGAAGAGTTGCAACAGCTTCTCGAACTTTACAAGCATTGTGCGAGTGTTGCTAGACAATAAAAAAAGCGGGGCCCCACTGATGAAGTCGATTTTTATCATGAATTTTGGAGTTTAAACATATTTATTTAATTTAGTGTGAAAAATAGAAAGACTTAATACTGAAAGTATGTGAATATTCTCTATTTTTTTAAGTGAAAGTTTTTTATAATAGAAGTGTAGGAAATCAACTACGATCTTATTTTTCATAAATTTTAAAATTAAGAATGGTGAAGGAGAGATGTTCAATGAGCGCTGATATGATTGTACTTATTATTCAATTTGCCTTATTAGGGGTAATTATTTATTTCTTTATGATTCGTCCAGAAAGTAAACGCCGTAAAGCTGTTGCATCGATGCAAAGTAGTTTAAACAAAGGTGACCGTGTGGTGACTATTGGTGGTGTTCACGGACGTATTCATGCATTAGAAGAGACGACTGTTACTTTAATTAATGATGAAGGTGCAAAATGGACTTTTGAACGTAGTGCCATTGCACGTAAAGCTGAGTAGTAATTGAAAATAAAAAAAGNAAANATATATATATATTATTA
>NZ_AEXQ01000048.1:0-3494 GCF_000191865.1 Turicibacter sp. HGF1 | reverse complement strand
TTTATTTTTTTCGTCGTTTTAAACAAATCCCCGTTCCAATACTTAAGGCTCCTAGAGGGAGGAGAATACTTGAAAGTCCAGTTTCAGGAGCGATGCGAGGTCCCACTTGAACTGTAACGGTTTTAGACGTTGTCGAACCGTAAGAATCTGTGACTTCAAAGGTTAAGCGATACATTCCAATTTGAGTTAAATCAATGGTATTTTCTTTTAATTGAATCCATTCAGTAATATCACCATCTTCTTCATCGTAGGCCGTTACGTAATCCATTGGATCAAATAGTTGGTTGAGCTCAAGTTGTAGTGGATCATCGATGATTAAAATTGGAGCAGCGTTTCCGTTGAATTGAAGTGGAATCATCACTTGACCACTAAATAGGGTTGAAGCTGCACCAAGGCTGACTGCCTGTTCAAAAGTGAAAGATTCATACTGAGCTTGCCAAACATTAAGCCAGTTAATTGTATGTTCTGTTTCTTCATAGTACCCGTTATTTGAAATGGTTACCGGCGTGATGAAAGCAGAATCTAAATCATGAATTGGATTAAGTAAATGCGCATTTTCACCAGAAAAGACATTTAATCCACTTAAAGTAATACGTTGTTGCATTAAGTTAAGTTCTGTTAATTTTGTTAGCGTCATGAGGGGGCTAATATCTTGAATGCTATTATTTGATAGACCTAATTTTGTTAAGTTAATAAGTGAAGAAAGCGCCGATAAATCATTAATTTGATTGTAATCAAGATAAAGAACACTTAATCGAGTGAGAGAGGCTAAGGCATTTATAATTTTAATTTGATTGTAAGATAAGTCAAGAGCATTTAAATTGATTAAGGTCGCAAGGGCAGAGATATCTTCGATTTGGTTACGATCAAGTGTTAGGGTTATGAGGTTTGTTAAGTTGCTTAAGCCAGAAATATTATAAATTTGGTTATGATCAAGTGTTAATTCAGTTAAATTGCTTAAGGTGTTTAAACTAGAAATGTCAACAATCTCGTTGTCAGCTAAATGAAGCATCTGTAAGTGAACAAGTTGATGTAAAGGACTGACGTTACGAATAGTGTTATGAGATAAGTGCAGTTCTTGTAACTTATTTAAAGAAGCAAGAGGGGATAAATCTTGAATTTGATTGTTTTCAAGATAAAGGTTTGTCAGTTTTGACAAAGAAGCAAGAGGAGAAAGATCTTGTATATCGTTATAAGATAAATCTAGACCCACTAGATTTACACATTCTTCTAAACCAGTAATGTTTGTGATTCCTTTATGGTCTAAATAAAGAATGCCGGTGAAACTTCTTAGTTGACCTTTTGTAATGTCAGCACCTGATGATTGTCCAAGCTCTGCGTTAATCGCAGCTTTTAAGGCGGGATCAGGGATGTTGACAATTTCATTACGATCAACAGATGTATCCTCAATTCTTGGGTATTGTTTAGGAGAGTAATCGGCTTCATCTGTATGAGCTAAAACTGAGGGAGCCGATATAGCTAAAAGACAACAAAAACAAAGGGTAAATAGACTTGAGTATTTAAAATTAACCATAATAATTCCCATCCTTTATTCAAAATATCTATGTTATTACGTTTTGCAAAGAACGGTGATTTATTCGAGATTTTAAAAGAAAGTGTCGAAAAAAATCTGAGTCATTCAGTTGAAAAGAATTGACTAAAAAATAATTGTTAGCATATACTGTTATTAATAATCGAACAATGAGGTGAAAACATGAATACAGTTCTTAACTAATTGAAAAATCGCAAAAGCATAATCGGTTTGTTCGTGAGAATGCCTCACATTTTTTGTTATGCGTTGCGACATTAGTTAAGAAATGAATGGACACACCTTAAGGTCAGAAAACTTTTTCGTTGTCGATGAATCATTTCATCGATTTTTTTTATTGTTTTTGAAAAGAGCTTAACTAATGGTTAGCAACTCAAGGATGGAAACCGATTTCAAAATCATAATCGGGGTGATAAAATGTCAAAGATACGTATTTTGAATGGTTCGTTTCATTATCCTAATACGAATCAGTTAGTATTTGAAGGATTAAATTTAGATATTGAGGCCACATGGAAAAGTGGAATCGTTGCTAGAAATGGAATGGGCAAAACGACATTGTTAAAATTGATTCATGGAGATTTGAAGTTAACAACAGGAGACTGCCAAAAAGAAATTGAAACAGCCTTTTTTCCGATTACGTTTAAGCATTCTGATGGGGTTGTCCTTGAATTAATGAAAAAAGAAATTGGCCCTTATGTCGAATGTGAACAAGTCATGGCCGCTTTTTTACAAGGGGAGGCATCTGAAGAAGATTATTACGAGGCGCTTAACACCTACTTAGAATATGATGGGTATGAGATTGAAAGTAAAATAAAAAAAGAAATTCATCGTTTAAATCTTTCAGATGATATCTTATCAAGAGAATATGAGACGCTAAGTGGTGGAGAGCAAACGAAAATTCAAATGGTTATTTTATTTTTAAGGCCGCAGACTTTCGTGTTGCTAGATGAGCCAACGAATCACTTAGATAAAGAAGGGATTGAGCAACTGTCCAATTATCTAAAATGTAAATCGGGATTTTTATTGGTTTCTCATCATCGTCATTTTTTAGATGCGTGTGTGGATCATATTATTGCTTTACAGGGCCATTCTGTCGTGATTCAACAAGGAAATTACAGTTCATATGAATATGATTACGAGTTGAAGAGGGAGTTTGAGTTAAAGCAACGAGACAAAATTGAAAAAGATATTCGCCGTCTAGAGGAAGTCGCCAGAGATCGACGTAATTGGTCAAATGCGCGTGAGAAAGAAAAAATTGGAGCCGGTGATAAGGGATTCGTCAGTCATCGAGCAGCTAAAATGATGAAGCGTGCATTACATGTGGAAAGACGTATCGATCAACAATTACAGGAGAAAAAGGAACTCATCAAACACAAAGAACATATTCCGTATTTAAAAATTACTCAACATCAGCAAGTATCCGTACTTTACCAAGTGTCACATTTAAATGTTTCATATGGGGATAAGATGATTTTACGAGATATAAGCTTTACGCTTGAAGCAGGAGAACGCCTGGTTATTGAAGGCCCTAATGGAAGTGGGAAAACGACATTAATTAAGAGTTTATTAGAACAAATTCCATACGACGGGATGATTAAACGTGATAATCGAGTAAAGGTGGCTTATGTGTCTCAATTTCCGAAGTATCAGTCTGGATTTTTGCGTGATATTTTGCAAATTGAACAACTTGAAGAAGCACGATTTAGAAGTATTTTAGGAGCACTTAGTTGTCATCGTGACATTTTTTTGCGTGATTTATCAAGCTTTAGCTTAGGAGAATTAAAAAAGGTTGAGATGGCTAGAAGTCTTTATAATCCGAGTCAGGTTCTTATTTGGGACGAACCGCTGAATGGACTTGATATATTAAGCCGAAAAGCGATTGAAGAGGCGATTTTACAATCTGAACCAACCATGATTTTTATTGAACATGATGAAACATTTATCG
>NZ_AEXQ01000049.1:0-4005 GCF_000191865.1 Turicibacter sp. HGF1 | reverse complement strand
GAAGGCTGTACTTATATGGGGAGTCATGGAATTTACAAAAGCAAGCTGTCCTCCAAAACAAAGGCACCACTAATACATAAAGCCGAACAAATTAATTTACCTTTCTCATCCATCTCATGAAAACGATTAAAGGCTAATAAATTACTGACTAAATTCCCAATCATTCCACTGACACTGACATCATTAACACCAATTAAGTTCCCCACTTTTGCTAAATAGCGATTGAAACAACGATAAATAATTTCAAGCATTGAATAAGCCCCTGCAATAAAGATTCCAATGCGTACAACGATTTGAGCCCCTTCTGCCAGCGAGGCCATTCCTTTTACAAATTCAACACCTGAAACAGCCTGGGCACCTGCAATCATCAGTCCGATTAAACTCATCCAAACCACAACCCGACTTAATAGATTAAAGAATTTAATTAATGATAAGGGCCTCACTAAAATTAAAGTCGATAAAATGATAACCCCAACAAATAACGGAATCATATGACGAAATAGTATTAAACCCTCAATTCCTGCTACGATTCCACCAACAAAGCATCCAAATGGGATGGCAATCATTCCAAGAACCATTCCTTTTAAAAAGATAGGAATATCTTTTTTAGGAATCATTCCAAATGCCACCGGAATCGAAAAACTAATCGTTGCACCCAGACCTGATGCAATCACCATTCCTGAAAATTCTCCCATTAAAGTGGAATTTGCTAATTCCATTGATAATTGATATCCACCCATATCACAAGCTAAAAAAGTTCCAATTAAAATAGAGGGATCCATTTGAAAAAGAGTCGCAATTGGAGTCAACACCCGACTTAATACATCTGAAAAAACAGGCGCCAATAAAAAAATTCCAAGCATATTCAGCGTTAAAACACCTATTGACTTAATCCCTCTTTCAAAACATTCGCCTAAACCCATTCGGTTTCCCATCATAAAATCAAGGCCACCAATCACAAAAAAGATTGCCACCACATAAAAAATTAAATCTGTTATCACATCTATCCACCTTCTATCTTAACTTTTTATATTCCTTCTTCACTAATTTAACATTAATTGTAACAAAAAGAAACAAAAAAGGTCTTTGTGAACTTTCACAAAGACCTTTTAATTAAGAAATTTTTTGATTAAATTTTTTCCAACTAAGCTCTTGCATTTTTGAAAATTCTTGACGCTCTTGCTTAAATAAGTTTGGACTAATTCGATAGGCATAAGCTTGTAGCATTTTCCCATCTTCCGTCACAACCTCTACAATATCTCGATTGTACATGTTGCTTGGATTATTTTTTGAGATATATCCTTCAATTTCATCTAATGGTTTTAAGACTTCGTGGAGTTCGTTGACATAAAAGAGTTGTCCTTCAATCCAATGTTCGCCCGGCATTAAGGCTGGATAATCTTCTTTTTTATAATAATATAAAGTGCCTTTTACTTTGGCATTTTCAACATGCGTTAAGTTGTCATGTAAAACATCAATATAATTGCGCTCTCCAACCATTAGTGTTCCGTAAACAAAGATGGGTAACACAGTTTCTTGATGTTTTAGCATACAGCTCCTCCTGTCACTTTAACATCTTGATCAACGTTAATTCCTGTTTCAATTAAAATCGTTAACCCTGTTACAATATCTGCTACAGACATCGATGGCATTGTTGGCTTATCAACTGTTTGCATTGGGACATAAGGAATATGAACAAAGCCTGCTTTTAAAGAGGGTTGTTGCGTCGCTGCAAAATGTAAGGCTCCATACATGATATGATTACATACAAATGTACCAGCTGTATTTGACACAGCAGCAGGAATCCCGGCTGCTTTCATATTTTGAACCATTGCTTTAATCGGTAACGTTGCGAAGTAAGCAGCAGGACCTTCTGCAAAAATAGTACGGTCAATAGGCTGTGCTCCCTCGTTATCTGGAATACGCGCATCATCTTGATTAATCGCGACACGCTCAACTGTAATATTAGGACGACCACCTGCTTGACCAACACAAATAACCATATCAGGTTGTTCCTCTTTTAATGTTTGATAAAGAACCTCAATACTTTTATCGAATACTGTTGGAATCTCTTTTTTGATAATTTGAACCCCTAAAATCTCATCTGGTAATTGCATCACAGACATTAATGCTGGATTAACGGGTTCTCCACCAAATGGATCAAATCCTGTCACTAAAACTTTTTTCATAACCTTCATCCTCCTAATCGACAACTAGATGCAAGTATTTATTAGAATGCCAAGAATCGCATTAAAATAATATGGATAATTAACATGATGATAGCAAATGGTGCTTGAGCTTTAATGACACCATATTGATTTTTCAATTCTAAAATAGAAGCCGGCACAATGTTGAAGTTTGCAGCCATTGGCGTTAATAATGTTCCACAGAATCCTGCTGTTAAGGCTAACGCACCAGCAATTAATGGATTAGCACCTAATGCAAAGACGAATGGAACCCCAATTCCAGCTGTAATAACTGAAAAGGCTGCAAAAGCATTTCCCATAACTGCTGTGAACACTGCCATTCCAACACAGTAAGCAATTACACCCAACCAAATATTCCCTTCTGGGATGACTTGACTTACTCCACCTGCAATGACATCTCCAACACCTGTAACTGTAAATAATGTTCCAAGCGCTGCTAAAATCTGAGGTAAAATAGCTGTTGGCCCAACTTGACTTAATAAACGAATTGACTCATCGTTTGCTTCTTTAACATTTGATTTAGAAATAAAGAACATCACGATTAAAGCCCCGATTCCACTTAACCCAATCGCATTGTAAGATCCTAAATTTGTAAACTGTGCAATGACGAATGCTAACACAGCTAAAACTAATGCTGGAACAAATAATTTGTTTCCAATTTTTTCAGCTGAATCTAATTTAAACTGTTCGCTACTTGTTTTAAAGCTTCCCACTTTAACTTGTTTCGTTGCTGATAAAACAGCCATCGCAATAATTAATACCCCAACGATATTCGCTGGAATCCAATCACCAAAAATAAAGATAATTCCAAGGATTGACCAGAATAATGCCGTTCCTACTTTCGCCTGTTGCTCGTTAGAACGAAGGGCAAACACAGATAAAGAAATACAAACTAAACCGATAATCGCATAAATGATCGTTAATAAAACATTAGTCATTAGTTATTCCCTCCCTTTTTAGACACCACTTGATATTTGTTTTTGAATTTTTTCTCATTCATTCTAAATTGAATAATACCAAGTACTAAGGCAATAATCGCAATCGGTAACGTTGTTAGGGCAATGGTAATCGGTCCTTGCTTAGCATCAACTGTATACCCAAGCTCATTTAATGATCCAACAATTAACATAACCCCTGGAGCCCCAATGAATAAGTTTTGACCAAAGAAGTTTCCATAGTTTTCTGAAGCGGCTGTTAATCCTTTAATTGATTCAACATCTTCTTCTTTAAAATCTTTATATTGAGATGTTGCAGCTCCCTCTGCCATTGGTAAGACTAATGGACGACCAAACTGCACATGTCCTGACATACGAATACTTAAAGCAGCCATAATTAAGCGGAATAATAAATAAATAGATAAAACTCCATCTGCTTTTGCATTTTTAATTTGACCAATTAACCAAGCGGCGCGCTCTTTTAAACCGTAACGTTCCATTAACCCAATAACTGGTAATGTGATAACGAATAACGTCATAAAACGGTTCGATACAAAGGCTTGTCCTAAAATCGTTAAAATTTCATTAAAATCTAAGCCACCTACAAATCCTGTCACGATTCCTGCAATAACTACAATAGCTAATGTATCAATTTTTAACATAAAACCAATGACAATAATTAAAATACCTACTAAACTAAACATAACCTTCCTCCTTTTACTTCATTGCCATCCAAATAAAACATTCTGTTTTTTTGTCACGTCTCAATTATAACACAAAAATGACACAAATACGCCTTTTTTCGACATTCCTTTTATTGGAATTTAATTTTAATGCAATAAAAAAGTTAATATTTATTATTA
>NZ_AEXQ01000050.1:0-68900 GCF_000191865.1 Turicibacter sp. HGF1 | reverse complement strand
ATTATAGAACCCAAAAGTATTAATTGAAAAAGACCTTGAGCTTAAGCTTGGGGTCTTTTTTGCATGATTTTTAAAAATTAACAAATAAATATAATAACAATAAACTGAGAGGCGGTTTACAGATGATTGAAGTACAAAAAAAAGTTATTATTGTTGGTGCTGGAATAGGAGGATTAGCCAGCGCTTTAAGGTTGTTAAGCAAAGGTTATGAAGTCGTCATATACGAAAAAAATGAAAGAGTCGGCGGGGTTGTAAATCAGTTTTATCAAGATGGATACACATTCGATTTGACAGCTTCTTTATCTCTAATGCCTCAAAATTTCTCGCAACTTTTTGACGATTTAAATTTAAAAAACGAGCTTGAAATGCTTTCGCCTAAGCTTTTGTATCGAGTCTTTAGCGCTAAGGGGGAAAAATTAGATTTTAGTACTAATTTGATACAGTTGACTCAAACATTAGAATCTATCTCTAAAAAAGATAGCATCGGCTATTTGAATTTGATGACAGATATTTATCAGAAATATCAACTGATTGAAGAGAATTTTTTGACTCAATCTTTTGAAAAAAAGAAAGAATTTTTTAATTTAGAAAATATGAAAAATATCTTTAAAATTCATCCTCTTCAAACGACCGAAGATTATGTCTCTCAATTTATTGAAAGTGAGATTCTTCAAAACTATTTATATTTTCAGGCAATGTATATTGGGTCATCTCCATTCGATAGTTCAAGTACATATAGCTTACTTCCAGGCGTTACTCAACTGTATGGGTTACCATACTTTAAAGGGGGAATGTACGCCTTTGTACAAAGGTTAGAGTCTTTAATTTTAAAACTGGGTGGTAAAATTTATTGTAGCCAGGAAGTAACGGAGTTAGTGACGGAAGGTAAACATGTGAAAGGGGTTAAAATAGGAGAAAAATTAGATAAAGCTGATCTTTTTTTAGTCAATTGTAATGGTTTTGAATTAAAAGATAAGTTGTTAGAAAATAAAGATAAGTTATCTTGTTCAGCCTTTATTTTATATCTTGGTATTAAAAAAGAATTACCTCAACTAAATGTTCATAATATTTATATAGGCGATGAATTTAAGAAAAATATTGAGACAGTATTCAAGGGGAATTTACCTGATAAACCATCTGTCTATATTTATTGCCCAAGTCGATTGGATTCTTCAATGGCCCCTAAAGGATGTGAATCGTTGAATATTATGATGAGGGTTCCTAATTTAACGTCACATATTTCTTGGAATGATGAAATCGTAATCCTGTTAAAACAAAAAATTTATCATATTTTAGAAGAGGTTTTAAATTGTGAGAATCTACAGCAATGGATTGAAGTGGAACAATTTTTGACGCCGAAAGATTTAGAAGAAAAGTTTGGTGAGGTTAAGGGATGTGCTTTTGGACTAGGGCATCATCTATTACAAACTAATTATTTTAGACCTCATTATCGAAGTGAAAAGTATGATAATTTATTTTTTGTTGGTGCTTCTAATCATCCTGGAACAGGGATTTCATTAGTTTTAAATAGTGCTAAGCTTGTCGTAGAAGAAATTGATAAGCATATCTTATAATTTAAAACATATAATTTTTGATGTAGACGAAATCAAGCACCAACGAGTGGTAAACTATGTTATAATAAATTAATGCCAAACCTAAAAGCATTATAAAACGGTTAAGGGGGGATTGTATGTTAAAAAGTGAAACTCTTAAAATCATCGAATTTGCTAAAGGTGAAATAAAAAAACCAGTATTGATTCGCTATACGATAACAGTTGATTTAAACAGTCCAAAAGTATACGATGAAGATGCACTTAAGCTAATAGGCTCTGTCAAAACATTACCAGATAACATCTATTTAGCTGAATTTGTTTACGAAGTAACTGATTCACGTTTAACTCATCTTAACCGCCAAAAAATTACAATTAAAATAAACGAAAAAAATTATTTTACACTTGTACTAGATGATGATTTAGATATCTTCTTCTCATTGTTGAGATTATACAAAAATTATGAAGCTGAAGTAGAGGCTTATGAACAAACAATCACTCAAGGCATGTTGTTAAAAGTTTTAGAAACATATTATTCTTAATCAAAAAGAGATGAGTATTCATCTCTTTTTTTGTTAATTATTAATAATTATTTAAAATTATAATAAATAAGCTATAATTTTTGGAACAAAATAGGCAATAGGGTCGTCTAATTTAATGTAAAGAGCTAAATTTGGAATTCTGCTTGAATCAAAATATTAGGAGGAACAATTATGAAAAAATTAAAGATGATGTTAATGGCTTTATTAGTAACAGTTGTAGCGGTAGGATGTAGTAATTCAAAAGAAGGAGAATCAGCTAGTAATACGTCCGCGACACCTGAAGAAATCATGAATAAAATTCAAGAAACATTAGCAAGTGATTACGATATGCAACTTCAAGATGGTGTATTACCAGGATTTCAAGTGATTGATATGACAGATTCATCACAGTTAGGAATGTATGCGGATCATTTTAATACGGCAGATATTGAATCTGGATATATGTTATTACCAATGATGAATGTTAAATCTTCTTTAATTATGGTTGTAAAAGCTAAAGATGAGAAAGCATCAGAAAGTGTTAAAGATGGGTTTGAAAAAGTATTATCTGATCAAGAAGCAACATGGTCAATCTACTTACCAGATCAATATGAATTAGTTCAAGAAAACCAAATTAAACAACAAGGAAACTATTTATTATATGTAACAAGCGATGTAGCAGACAAAATTGTAAAAGTATTTGAAGAGTCAGTAAAATAATTTCTTTGAAAAAAAGATTGTTGATTGCTAAATGCTTCAACAGTCTTTTTTCTTCTTTGGGTGGTGATGAAGGATGGTTTTTAGTAGTCTTGTCTTTTTATTTGTTTTTTTACCAATTACGTTGTTGTTATATTTTATCGTTCCAAGACGTGTCCGTAATTTTATTTTACTACTAGTGAGCTTAGTTTTTTACGCATGGGGAGAACCTATTTATGTTGTTTTAATGATATTCTCAACCATTGTTGATTTTATTCATGGGTTACTTGTAGAAAAATATCAAGATCAACCTAAAAAGGCAAAGCGTGTGGTATTATCCTCAGTAATTATTAATTTAGGATTACTAACATTTTTTAAGTATTCGGGGTTTATCATTACAAATATTAATACGATTTTTGGAACAACTTTTTCAACTCCAGACATTGCTCTTCCAATTGGGATTTCATTCTATACGTTCCAAACAATGTCTTACACGATTGATATCTTTAGATGTGATGCTCGTGCACAACGGAATATCGTTGATTTAGGAGCTTATGTTGCAATGTTTCCACAACTTATTGCAGGACCCATTGTTCGTTACCGTACCGTGGCTGAACAATTAAATCATAGACAAGAAACAATCGAACGTTTTGCGGATGGAGTCAGACGATTTATTATTGGACTTGGGAAAAAAGTTTTATTAGCAAATAATATTGGTTTGCTTTGGGATAGCATTTCAACAACTGAAGTCACAAATTTAACAGTTTTATCTGCCTGGTTGGGGGTTATGGCCTTCGGACTTCAAATTTATTTCGACTTCAGTGGATATTCAGACATGGCTATTGGACTTGGTAAAATGCTTGGATTTGAATTGTTAGAAAACTTTAATTATCCATATATCTCACAAAGTATCACAGAGTTTTGGAGACGTTGGCATATCTCACTCGGTTCTTGGTTTAGAGATTATGTTTATATTCCACTTGGCGGGAATCGTAAAGGAAAGTATCGTACCTATTTAAATGTTTTTATTGTTTGGTTTTTAACAGGCCTTTGGCATGGGGCGAGTTGGAATTTCGTGTTTTGGGGACTTTATTTTGGAAGCATTATTTCAATTGAGAAGGCCTTTTTAATGAAGTGGTTAAATAGAGGTCCAGCTTTTATTCGTCATTTCTATACCATCTTCTTATTATTAATCGGATGGGGATTATTCGCTTTTGATAATTTTGAACATTTATTGAATTACTTCAAAGTTATGTTTGGAATGCAAGGAGAAGGTCTTTATAATCAGATGACGTTGTTTTACTTAGCTTCTAATGCCATTACCCTCATTGTGTTAATTATCGCTTCTACGCCTTTAATGAAGCTAATTTATGGTTATGCCACACGCACGTCTAAATTCAAATGGCTTTTTGAACTAATCATTATGCCATTAATCTACTTTTCGATTTTATTTATTTCCACAGCTTACTTAGTTGATTCGTCTTATAATCCGTTCTTGTACTTTAGATTTTAGGAGGTGAGGATGATGGATAAAGTTAAGAATTTAGTTTATAGTTTGATGTTTTTAATTTTTATTTTTGGAATAAGTTTATGGAATATGATAACGCCAGATAAAAGTATTTCTGAAAGTGAAAATCGTCCTTTACAGCAATTTCCTAAGTTTACATGGGAAAGACTTGCATCAGGAAAATTTACGAGTGAATTTGATGAGTACATGACGGATCAATTTGTATTTAAGGATGATTGGGTAGGGGTAAAATCTGATGTCGAGCGTTTACTTTTAAAGGGGAAAAATAATGGAGTTTATTTTGGAAAACAAGGCTATTTACTAGAAGAATTTTTGACGCCTGGAAAATACTTTATAAGAAACTTAGATTCAATAAATGCCTTTCATAAAAAGTTGCCCTATTTGAATACAGAAGTCATGCTCATTCCAACGGCAGTTGAAATTTATAAAGAGTTATTGCCACTATATGCACCAACATATGATCAAAATCTGATGCTTAAACAAGCAAGTGCTACATTATCAGTTGATTTAATTGATGTGTATTCGGTTCTAGAAGCACATAAATCTGAATATATTTTCTATAAAACCGATCATCATTGGACGACACTTGGGGCTTTTTATGCTTATCAAAGTCTAATGGGTGCAATAGGTGAACAAGCTTATCATTTAGAGGATTTTAATATTAAACAAGTCAGTGATTCATTTTATGGAACATATTATTCAAAGGCAAATAACCACCATTTACAACCTGATTCGATGGATATCTTTATTCCAAAAACTGACGTGAGTTTTTCTGTGAGTTTGAATGGAGAAGAAGTTAGTTTAGATGGTTTATACGATTATAATTACCTTAATCAAAAAGATAAATACTCAATGTTTTTAGGAGGAAATCAGCCTTTAACCATTGTAAAAAGTAGTATAAATAACGGTAGAAAACTTGTTGTGTTTAAAGATTCATATGCTCACAGTTTAGTACCATTTTTAGCGTTACATTTTGAAGAAATTCACTTAATTGATTTAAGATATTTCAATATGAATCCATATGAATATATTAGAGATGAATCATTTGATCAGGCATTGTTTTTATATAATTTATCAACATTTGGATCAGAACCTAACTTAATAAAATTACAGTCTTATAACTAAGTGGGGGGGAACATTTAGTGAGGAAAATATATCTGTCATGTTTAAGTTGTTTAGTGGGATTCATGGGCTTAAGATATTATTTTGGGTTAACATCATTAAATGGGCCATTTTTTAAGGGATATGGATTAGTCTGTTTAATCATTGCAGTTTTATTACTGAGTTGCTATTTTAAAGATTTACCTCAAAAGTTAGTAAGGCGTCTAACAATAATTAATTTGATTGCTTTATTTGGCGTTCAATTAATCCCACTTTCAACATTTGTTTTTACTTTTGAATGGAATGTTGAACTCATCTTGCCAACGTTAATTGTATTATTTGAAGTAATGGGATTTTTTTATAGGGCATTAACATCATTAATTGGTTATATTTCACTCAAAAGAGCACGATTAAAAGTTAAATAAGGTGATTCTAGCACATAGAATCACCTTATTTTTATTTATTAGCTCCTTGGCGTTTTTTAAGTTTTTTTTCATAGTAGCCTAGAAGTTGATACATTAAAAGTGTACAGATTGCAAGGACTAAGATTCCCATCATAACAAGGCTTAAGTTAAATACTTGGCCACCATATACGATTAAATATCCAAGTCCAGCACGAGAAGCGATAAATTCCCCAACGATAACCCCGACCCAGACCATACCAATATTGATTTTTAACAGGTTAATCATATTACTTGTATTTGATGGTAAGACGAGTTTCGTTAAAATTTGAAACTTACTAGCTCCGAAACTTTTCATAAGTTTAATCTTATCCTCATCAACTGTTGAAAAATAGTTATAGGCAGATAAAATAGTGACAGCAATAGAGGTAATAATCGAGATGACGACAATCCCTTTTACTCCAGTTCCGACCCAAACGATTAAAATGGGAGCAAGAGCTGTTTTTGGCAAAGCATTTAGTACAACAAGAAATGGATCGAAAATTTTGGCAAGTTTTTCTGACCACCATAAGCAAATAGCAATAAATAATCCAGAGCAGGTCCCGATAATTAAACCAACAATTGTTTCATATAATGAAATACCAAGATGTTTGAAGATTTCTCCATTTGAAACATATTTGACGAGAATATTCCAAACAGCTGATGGTTTGCTAAATAAGAAATCATCAATAAATCCTAGTTGAGCGCCGACTTCCCAAAAAATTAGGAAAGCGACGAGTAGAAAAATTTGAAGAAAGTGAATATTGAATGCCTCTTTTTTACGGTCTTTTAAGTATTTTTGATAGCCAGGAGTTCCATTAATTTGTTTCTTCATCATTTTGCAACTCCTTCCAGAATAAATCAAAGTAATCTTTAAACTCAGGAGCAGTTCGGGAGCTTAAAGGTGTTTTTTCATGATCAAGTGTCAAGTTGATCGGACGCATGCTTTTTATTGTCGTTGGACGATGACTTAAGACAGCAACATGGTCTGCTACTGAAATAGCTTCAGAGATGTCATGGGTTACTAAAATTGCTGTTTTATTTTCACTTTTAATAATTTTATAAATATCATCGGTAACGATTAATCTTGTTTGATAATCAAGTCCTGAAAAGGGTTCGTCTAGTAATAAAATATCAGGGTTTAATGCCAGTGTTCTAATTAGGGCAGCACGTTGCTTCATCCCACCAGAAAGCTCCCGAGGATAATTATTTCTAAAATCCCATAAATCATAAATTTGTAGTAATCGCTTAATTTCTTCCATTGCTTCATCTGTCAATTTGTTTTGAATTTCTAGGCCTAAGGTGATATTTTTCATAATAGTTCGCCACTCAAATAGATGATCCTTTTGAAACATATATCCGATTTTTTTGTTATAGGTATTAATCTCTCCACTTGTGGGTTCTAGTAAGCCAGAAATCATGTTTAAAATTGTAGATTTTCCACATCCTGAAGGTCCGAGTAAGACTAAAATTTCACCTTCTTCAACTGAAAAGGTGATATCATTTATAATATTTCGCTCTTCTTCAACTGAGTAAAAATCTTTATAAACATGGCTCACATCTAGAATTTTTGACATATAAGGTCACCTCCATTTTCTCATATGTCCTACTTTATAATATTAGGTAAAAGAATAAAGGGTACCTAATATCAAAAAAGATTTACTCCCTATTTTGATTAGGGAGTAAATCTTTTTATTTGATATTATTAATTGCATTTTCAGCATAGCTTGTATCGACGATTGTTTCATAAGGCGCACGATTATCAAGTTGTCCTGCTAATTCCATAACATCCATTAGGTTATTTAAGCTATCTTCTTTTAAAACAGGATCAGTTGCCCAGGCATCAATAGATTGATAACGTTCAACAACTGTTACTAAGTCCTCAATTTCCATATCAGGGAAAAATTGATGAATTGATTGTGCAATTTCTTCACTTGTATGTGTTGAAACCCATAACTGCGCTTTATAAATAGCATTTGTAAATGATTGGATGACATCACTATTTTCTTTTAAGTATGATTCGGTTGTTTGGTAGCAAGTATAAGGAATGTCACCACCTAGTTCACCAATTGATGCAACGATGTAACCTTTACCTTCTTTTTCCATAGTTGTTGCTAATGGTTCGAAAAGTGTTACATATTCAGCGTCAAGTCCTGTAAAAGCTCCTGCCATGGCATCAAATGAGATATCAGTACGCACATTAACTTCTGCTGTTTTATCGTCTGGACGAGCATCAAGACCTTGTGATTTTAAGACATATTCAAGTGTCATTTCAGGCACTCCACCTTTACGACCACCGATGACTTCAGTTCCTTTCATTTCATCAAAAGAAAAGTTTTCATGAGGATTTTTAGCCACTAAGAAACTACCATCACGTTGAGTGATTTGTGCAAAATTTATGGCAAGGTCTTTTCCACCTTCGTTGTAGACATAAATAGAAGCTTCAGGTCCCATAAATCCAATTTGCACATCGCCTGATAGTAAAGAGGCCATTGCTTTATCAGCACCTCCAGCATTAATTAATTCAACTTCTAATCCTTCTTCTTCTAGGAATCCTTCACTAATGGCAACGTAGTGTGGTGCATAAAAAACAGAGTGAGTTACCTCAGCAACTTTGATTTGAGTTAATTCATCAGATGACTTGTTACATCCAACTAATGTAGCTGTTGCAAGTGCCATCAATCCTAAAAACGAAGTAACACGTTTAATTGATTTCATATTAGCCCTCCTATTTGCCGAAATTTTAACTCTCGGTCTAATACATCATATTTTAACTTGGGCGAATGTGTGCACACGAAGTATTAAAAATTTTTTGAGTTAAGTAATAAAGTCTGCTTGATTGGGCATAATTGTAAGAGGAAAAAGAATAAAATAAAGTAATTTCGACAAGAATAGATAAAATTAATTAGAAATTAACATAAATTCCATTGACTTGTGATACTAAAATTCATTAGAATACTGTTTGGATGTTATTTTTCTAATAGAAATAGTAAATGAGAATTTTTACAAAGTATCCATATAAAAACAAGTCGCAAAACAGATGCATAATTTTGGAGGTTAGTTCGATGGAAGTAAGATTAGAGGGCATTACCAAAAGCTTTGGAGATTTTACGGCAGTTAACAATTTAAACGTAACAATTGAAGATGGAACACTTGCTGGTCTTTTAGGACCATCTGGATGTGGAAAATCTACAACACTTTATATGATTGCTGGATTAGAAAAACCAACAAGTGGTCGTATTTATTTCGGTGACGAAGATGTAACGGATTTACCACCAGAAAAACGTGGAATTGGATTAGTATTCCAAAACTATGCTTTATATCCACATATGACGGTACGCCAAAATATCATGTTCCCACTTGAAAATGCTAAAGTACCAAAAGCAGAAGCATTAAAAATTGCTCAAGAAATGGCTGATTTAGTTCAAATTGGACACTTAATGGATCGTAAACCTGGAGAATTATCAGGTGGTCAGCAACAACGTGTAGCAATCGCACGTGCTATTGCGAAAAAACCTCGCGTTTTATTATTAGATGAGCCGTTATCAAACTTAGATGCTCGTTTACGTTTAGAAACTCGTGAAGAAATTCGTCGTATTCAACAAGAAACTGGTATTACAACAATTTTCGTAACACACGATCAAGAAGAAGCAATGAGTATCACAGATGCAATTGTTTTAATGAAAGATGGAGTGTTACAACAAAAAGAAGCACCTCAAGAAATGTATCGTAAACCAGCTAATCAGTTCGTTGCCTCATTCATGGGAACACCACCAATGAGCTTTATGAATGGACGTATTGAAAATGGAAAAGTAATGGTTGGTGGATCTGTATTAGGAGATGCAACTGGTTTAAATAATACAGATGCAATTGTTGGAGTTCGTCCTGAGTCATGGCGCCTTGCACAAGAAAATGGTGTTGATGCAACAGTTGTTATGGTTGAAGTAATTGGACGTGACAAATTAATGACAGTAACAATCGATGGACAAAAAGTTCGCTGCTTAATTGATTCAGAAAATGAAGTTAATGTTTCAGATATCGTTAAATTAACGGTAAAACAACAAAATATTCATTTATTCGATGCAACGAACGGTCACCGTTTAGCGTAGGGGGCAACTATGAATAAAAAACTATCAAATGCTACCCGAACAACCATCAAACACAATTTTTTAGGTTATTTGTATTTATTACCAACATTAATCATTACAGCTGTTTTCGTAGTTTATCCATTAATTATGTCATTCCGTATGGGATTCTATGAAAAATATAATTATTATACAGATGAAGGAAGTGGATTCGGTTTAGCAACGTTTAAATTCGTCTTAACAGATCCTAGTTTCCATCAAGCATTAAAAAATACATTTTTAATTGTAGTAATCGCGGTTCCGGTTTCAATGATTATTGCATTAGCAATTGCATTGTTATTAAATACTGGAATTAAGGCAAGTAAGTTTTTCCAAGCGATTTATTTCTTGCCATATGTAACTTCAGTTATTGCCATTGGGATTGTATGGAGTTGGTTATTCCATAGTGACTTTGGATATATTAATCAGTTTTTAGGAATGTTTGGTGTTGATCCAATTCAATGGCTAAATGATCCAAAAATGGCAATTTGGGCATTAATCATCTTCAATATTTGGAGTGGACTAGCCTTTAAGATTGTTATTTTCTTATCAGGATTACAAAATATTGATCCACAATATTACAAGGCAGCGCAAATCGATGGAACACCTAAATGGAAAGTATTCTCTCGTATTACATTACCTTTATTATCGCCAACTGTATTTTTCTTAACAATGACTTCAGTCATCGGAAGTTTTAAAGTGTATAATGAAGTATTTGCGTTATTTGGTGGAAAGCCAGGACCTGCAAATAGTTGTATGACGGTTGTATACTACATTTATGATATGTTCTATGGTTCATCACAAGTACATAAAGCTGCAGCAGCTTCAATTATTTTATTCGTTATTATTTTAGCTGTAACGCTTGTACAAATGGTATTAAGTAAGAAGTTAGTTCATTACAAATAGGGAGTGTGCTCAATGGAAAGTAATACAAAAAAAGTTACCTCAACATGGGCTAAAGTATTGATTTACATTGCGTTATCACTTGGAGCAATTATCATGCTTTTCCCATTCATCTTCATGATTTTAACATCATTTAAAACATATTCAGAATCTATTGCTGTTCCACCAAAATTATTACCTGAAATTTTCCAATTTGAAAATTATAAAACAGCAATGGAAATGGCACCTTTTGATGTTTATTTTAAAAATACTGTTATTTCAGCAGTTGGAAATACAGTATTAACCATTTTCGTAACAATTTTTGCAGCATTTGCGTTTACACGTTATAAATTTTTCGGAAGTAACACAATTTTCACTTTATTATTAGCAACGATGATGGTTCCAGGTGAAATGTTAATTATCCAAAACTATCAAACTGTATCAGCATTAGGATGGATTGATTCATTCAAAGGATTAATTCTTCCATATATTGCGAATGTCTTCTATATCTTCTTATTAAGACAATACTTTATGCAAATTCCAGAACAATTATATAAAGCAGCAAAAATTGATGGATGTAGCGATTGGAAATACTTATGGAAAATCATTATTCCAAATACGATTAGTGCTGTCGCAACAATTGGTATTTTAAACTTTATCGCAAGCTGGAATGCATTCTTATGGCCATTATTAATTACAAATAAAGATAGTATGCGTGTTTTAACAATCGGGTTAACTCACTTTACAAATGAATCAGGATCACAAGTTCATTTACAAATGGCTGCTGCAACAATCATTATTGTTCCAGTTGTGATTATTTACTTATTCTTACAGAAATACATTATCAGTGGGGTAACTCGTGGAGGATTAAAAGGATAGTCCTTGTATACTAAATTATTATGAAGTAGGTATTAAATGGGGTATTAAAGGAGATAATCCTTTTATACATAGATAAATAACTCAATGAATTGTGAGTAGGAGGACTACAAAGTGAAAAAATTATTTACATCATTATCACTTTTAGCTGGTGTAACAACTTTAGTAGCTTGTTCAAGTGGGAAAGACACAGGAACAACTAATGAATCTACAGCTGAATTAGTGACTACAATTGAATCACCTGTAACAATCGAATTCTGGCATGCAATGTCAGGAACAAATCAAGAAGCAGTAGATGCATTAGTAGAGCAATTCAATACGACAGTTGGGGCTGAAAAAGGAATTACTGTAAAATCAGTTTATCAAGGTGCTTACAATGATTTAAAAACTAAAACAACAGCTGCTTTAAAATCTGGTTCAGCTCCAGCAATTTCACAAGCATATCCTGATTGGGTTGCAGAATATTTACAATCAGGTGCAGTTGTAGCATTAGATGATTATATTAATGATAAAGAAGTTGGAATTTCTGATTTTGATGATATTATTGAAGCTTATCGTGCAGAAAATAGCCAATATGAAGGTGGAAAATTCTATTCTTTACCTTTCAACAAATCAACAGAAGTTTTATACTATAACAAAACATTCTTCGAAGAAAATGGATTAGAAGTTCCAACAACTTGGGAAGAAGTTGAAGCTGTTTCAGCTAAAATTACTGAATTAACTGGTAAACCAGCATTCGGTCATGATTCATCACAAAACTACTTCATTACAATGGTTCAGCAATTTGGTGGAGAATATACAAATTCTAAAGGTGACATTTTATTCTCAGAAGATAATGCACAAGCAGCTATTGAAGCTTTAACATTAATGCAACGTAATACTGATGCTGGATACTGGCGTTTAGCTGGAGAAGATAAATACATGTCTGGTCCATTCATGAGTAATTTAGTTCAAATGTATATTGGTTCTTCTGCTGGTTATTCTCATATTGCTTCAGCTGAATTCGAAGTTGGGGTAGCACCAATTCCTCAAGTTTCTAAAGAAACTGAAGCTGTTATTCAACAAGGAACTAACGTTGTAGTATTTAACCAAAATAAAACTCCTGAAGAAGTTTATGCAGCATATGAATTTGCAAAATACTTATCTTCATATGAAGGAAATTTATACTTCGCAACTCATACTTCTTACTTACCAATCCGCCAATCAGTTATTGATTCAGCAGATTATCAAGCATATGTAACAGAGTCTAATGATCAAACGAAAATTGTAGGACCATCTCAAGATAGTGCTTTCTTCTATGATCCATCATTCTTCACTGATACATTCTCTTCTTACAATGTACGTACAGCAGTTGGTCAAGCTGTTGAGCAAGTTGTATTAAATGGAGTATCTCCTGAACAAGCAGTTCAAGATGCCTTAAATCAATTAAAATAATTTGATTATGAATAGAGGTAGAATTTCTACCTCTATTTTTTCTTTATAATTTGATAGAGTGTCATAATTTGACGTATAATTAAAGTAGGTAATCATTTTTATATTAGGAGGTTCAATATGTCAATTCAACAAGAGATTTTAAAGAAAATTGAAGAATTTGAAACAATTATTATTCACCGTCACGTCATTCCAGATGGAGATGCATATGGTTCATCATTTGGATTAGCTGAAATCATTCGTGAAAGTTTTGAGGGGAAGAAAGTTTACCTTGTAGGCGAGGAAGTAGCTTATTTAAATTACATTGGTCATACAGAAGAAATTGAAGATGAACTATATAACAATGCTTTAGTTATCATTACAGATACATCGAACGCAGCACGTATTTCAGATGAACGTTGGAAATTAGGTGCTTTCAAAATTAAAATCGATCATCATCCATTTAGCGATGAATATGCAGATATTGAGTGGATTGATACAAGTTATACATCAACTTGTGAAATGATTACAGATTTATTAGTTAAGAATAATTTAAAAACAAATGATAACGGTGCTCGTTGCTTATTCAATGGAATTGTATCAGATACAGGACGCTTCTTATTCCGTGGAGTAAGTGAGCAAACATTCCGTTATGCATCAGAATTATTAAAATATAATTTTGATATGGTAGAGTTATACTCAAAAATGTATACACAATCTAAAGAATTAGCACGTTTTAAAGGTTATGCGGTTTGTAACTTTGAAGAAACGGCTCATGGTGTTGGGTATTTAAAATTAACAGATGAATTATTACAATCTTTAAACGTAAATGAATTAGCAGCTTCAGCTAACGTTAATACGTTGGCAAACATTGAAGGAATTAAAATTTGGGCATTTTTTGTTGAAAATGCTGAAGGAAATGATATTCGCGTTAATTTACGTTCAAGTGGGGCAGCCGTTAATGAAATTGCTAAAAAATATGGCGGAGGTGGTCATGTGCAAGCAGCAGGTGCTCGTGTAATGGATTGGGAAACTGTTGATGCGATGATTGCTGACTTGGATGAATTAGCTCAAAATAACTAAGGAGATGATGTCATGAAAATTTTAATTACAAATGATGATGGAATAAAAGCGCCAGGAATTGCAGCCTTAGCTGAAATTGCATCAAAATTTGGTGATATTTATGTGATTGCTCCTCATCAAAATAATAGTGCAGTAGGACATGGAATTACAATGCGCCGTCCCTTAAAAGCTTATATTGAATCAATTCCTTATACCAAACTGGCTTATGGAATTGATGGGACACCAGCTGATTGCGTGAAATATGCCCTTGGTCATTTGAAGATTCAACCCGATTTGGTTTTATCAGGTATTAATGATGAACGTAATGTTGGGACTGATGTTTTATATTCAGGAACAGTATCGGGTGCGCTTGAAGCAAATCTTTGTGGATATCCTTCTATTGCTGTATCAACAACAGAGTCAAACTTTGAGGTAGTAAAAAAATATTTGCCTCAACTATTTGAAAAGCTATTTTCTCAAAAATTAGAATCAAATATTACATTTAATATTAATTTCCCTTCATTAACGGAACCTAAAGGAATTAAAGTTGCAAGTTTAGGAGTTACACGTTATGATGAAGTTTATGTTGAAGAAGATGGTGGCCATAAATTATCAGGTCCATTTATCGATATTGAACAATCTGAGGATACAGATGTAAAATCTATTCAAAAAGGTTATATTACTATTACTCCGTTAAAAATTAAGCTAGATGATGATGATAAAATAAAAGAATTACAAAAATTATTTTAATTTAATATAAAAAATCCTGAGATTTTTTCTCAGGATTTTTAACATGCTATTTTTTGTTTAAATAAAGCTTGATATTCTTTTTTTAAATCTGTATAGCGGTCCAGATAAGGTTTAGAATCAATACTTAATTCGTAAACTAAAGTATCGTAATGAGTAACGATAAATTCTACAATATCAGCATCAATTTTATAGTCACGTGCTAAGTTCTCTAAAATATTGATAATTTTCTCTTTTGGAAATTCTTGTTTATAGCTTCTCACGCCAAGGAGAGCACTCATAATATCAGCAATACTAATAATGCGAACCGGAATTGAAAGTTGATGATCCTTTAAACCAAAAGGATAACCGCTACCATCTAATTTCTCATGATGATAAGCTGCCATTTCAACGATATCTTTAGAACAGATACAATTTAAAATGTCATATGTAATCGTAACATGTTGTTTCATAATTTCCATCTCACTAGAAGTAAGTTTTGTTGGTTTTTCTAAAATTTCGATGGGAGTAGCGATTTTTCCAATATCATGCATCGTCGCTGCAAATGCAAGATTCGTTACCACTTCATCATCAAGTCCTAGTTTTATTGCGATAATCTTTGATAAACTAGTCACTGTTATAGTATGGATGAGCGTACTCTCACTTCTAAAATCAATCATATACATCATCATTCTAACGTATTCCATCGTTGTTTCTTTAGAGGGCTCGAAATGATTTAAAAAATGATATAATTCCTTTAAATATCGCCCATCTATTACTTTGCTTATTAATTCTTCTGATTGATTAACTTCTTTAAAATAGTCGAGAAGGGAAGAGTTTAGAGGAGAATGTAAAATCTTTTTCAAGGCTTCATCTGTGATATATGATTTACGATGAATAAATAATGATATCTTATCTAGGAGATTTAAGAGAATAGTCTCATCTTTATAAGGAAAATCTAGTTTTTCATATTCTATTATAGAATCGTGATGATGGAGGATAATATCTGATAAATGAGATAAAGGTGAAAAATATTTAATAAATAAAGAACCACAGATTGAATGCAGATGTGGATTTGGTGAAGTATTATAAAGAAATTCACTAAAATCTTTTTTTTTATAAGTACCAATATCATGGAATAAAGCAATGAGAGTAAGGTTAACGAGCTCTTCCTCAGTATATTTTCCTGTATGTTGAAGAGTTTTCCAGTAAAGAAAAGCTACTTGTTCACAGTGTCGGTCTAATCTAGTATCAATGTAGTTAAAACATTTTTGAAAAACTAACATAATGTCTTTAAATGTAAAGTTGTTCATCTGTATCCTCCGCGTCTATTCATGTAAATATTTTATCATAATTTGTATTTTAAATGTAAAAAAATGTATAGTATGCAGATAAGGGGATTTTTCTTTCTTTTCAAATTTAAAATTAACGTGTAAAATTATTATGAAATGATAAGCAGGAGGAAATTATAATGAAAACTGTATTAGATAAGTTACAACAAAATGAAAAGATTTTTCAATTTATTAAGTTTGTAATCGTTGGTGGTTTTGCAACAGTTATTCATTACGGAGTGTATTTAGCACTTGAATATGGAATTTCTGTAAATGCCAATATTGCCTTTACAATAGGATATATTATCAGCTTTATCTTTAACTACTTTGCTTCAACAGCCTTTACATTCAAAACAGAAGCAAGTGCATCAAATGGAATCAAATTTGCTGGCGCACATTTAATCAACTATTTTGTTCAAATGATCTTACTAAACATATTCCTTGCAATCGGAATCAACCAATCATTTGCACCAATTCTCGTATTCCCAATCGCCATGATCATCAACTTCTTCATGGTACGATTCGCACTTAAGAAGTAGGGACCCGGCTACGTAGTAAGCCTCAGGCGAGCTCGTAGCTATCCTCAACTGGTGGGCAGGGAGTCCTCGGGGGAGCGAACAATCCATCGCTGCTGAGTCTATAAAGGATTATAGCCTGATACAAATAACTTTTAAAAATGCGAAGTTAGGTGTCCATAATTGATGGGGGATAATAAGTAATAGCTCTTTTCTATTTCTAAATATAATGAAACAATAAAAAAAGTCTCTATCTTTGCATTTAAGATAGGGACTTTTTTATTAATCGATAAGTCGACGTAAATTTTTTTGTATTAAGGTGACTCTTTTAAATTAATGGCGAAATATAGGTAGACTGTTTTTTCTTATTGTTCATTAGATGAAGACACTGTTTTAAAATATCAATTCCTTTGATGATGTCCGCTTCTGTACATGCTGCAAAACTTAAACGCATATATTGATTTAGATGAGTATCTTCCGTTGGACTGAATAGTTTTCCTGGGGTCGTAATTAGTGAATGAGATAAACAAAGATCATAAAGTTCATTAGCATTAAGATGTGGCGGCAGTTGAATCCAAAAATGAAGGCCACCATGTGGAATATGAAATTTGACATCATATGCTTTTAATTTATTTAATTCTTGAACCATGATATCGTATTTTTTCTTATAAATAATTCGCATTTGATTAATATGTTCATCCCATTGACCTTCACGTAAATATAAATCTACTGTACGTTGGATTAATCCAGATGATGAAATATCTGTATGATGTTTGGCATTCATAATATCTGTAGAGAGGGGAGAGGGAACAAGGATAAATCCAATACGAAGACCAGGCATCATAATTTTAGAGAAACTTTTTATATAAATAACACGTTCATTTTGATCTAGACTTTTGAAACTGATATTGCTAGCATCAGGTTCATAATTTAGCTCAGACATTGAATCATCCTCAACAATATAGAAGTCGTATAGTTGCGCGAGTTCTATTAAACGTTTCATTTTTTTTAAGGAATAAGTCACGGTACTAGGGTTTTGATATTTAGTCATGACATATAAAAGTTTTGGTCGAACAGTTAGTAGTGCTGCTTCTAATTCAGAAAAATTAAGGCCATCCTCTTCTAAGCTGATTCCTTTAATTAAAACATCTCGAGATTTGAAAACAGCTAAAGCTCCTGTATAGGTTGGGTCTTCAACGAATACACAGTCACCGCTTCCAAGAAGTGTTTTACCAATAATATCAATTCCTTGTTGGGCACCTGATACAATTTGAATTGAGTTAGGTGAAACCTCAAGTTTTTGATGGCGTTTTAGGTATTGGCATAAACTTTCACGAAGAGGTTCATATCCATTACTTTCTTGATATCCAAAGGCGTATCCCTGATCTCGATCGAGAACATAATTTAGATAATGTTTAAATGAGGCAATTGGGAAGATGCTTGGTTCAGGTGTGGCACTCGCAAAGTTAATTTGGTTGTGTTCTAAATGCAGATGCTGACTTGTAATTTGTTGCATTGATAATTTAGGTGAGGGAATTGAGGGAGGAATGATTTGTTTTTCTTTAACGTAATAACCGCTCCCTTTTTTTGCAATGACAAGTCCAAGTGTTTCAAGGTGTTTATACGCAGAAACAATCGTTACATTATTAACTTCGAGTAGAGTAGCTAATTTTCGAATAGAAGGAAGAGAGCGACCACCTTCTAATTGTTGATGTTGAATCATAGTTGCTACTTGATTAGCGATTTGTAAATACATGGCTTCAGATTTATTCTTATCTAATTGTATGGGTACAGGTAACATTGTATTACTCCTTTTAAGTAATTGTATTGATTTATTAGGGATTATTTGGTATAAAATAATTGTTAGAAATCATTTTAATAATAATTGTTTCGATACAATTATTATATTGAAGATGAGTAAAAATGTAAAGGAGTGAGGAAAATGAGTGAACGTTATGAATTAAATAAGAATCTAGCTCAAATGCTAAAAGGTGGCGTTATTATGGACGTCGTAAATGTTGAGGAAGCCAAAATTGCAGAAGCTGCGGGCGCAGTTGCTGTTATGGCACTTGAACGAGTACCGTCTGATATTCGTGCGAAAGGCGGAGTAGCTCGTATGTCTGATCCTAAAATGATTAAAGAAATTCAAGAAGCAGTTAGTATCCCAGTAATGGCTAAAGTGCGCATTGGTCATTTAGTAGAAGCTCAAGTGCTTGAAGCACTTGAAATTGATTATATTGATGAAAGTGAAGTATTAACTCCAGCTGATGATGAATTCCATATTGATAAAACAGAGTTTAACGTACCATTTGTATGTGGGGCTAAAAACTTAGGGGAAGCACTTCGTCGTATTGGGGAAGGAGCCTCAATGATTCGTACGAAAGGAGAAGCGGGAACAGGAAATGTTGTAGAGGCAGTTCGCCATATGCGTACGATGAATAAAGAAATTCGTGAAATCCAAGCAGCAAGCAAACAAGAGTTAATGACAATAGCGAAAAATATGGGAGCTCCATATGACTTAGTGTGCTATGTTCATGAGCATGGAAAATTACCAGTTGTAAACTTTGCTGCAGGTGGAATTGCGACACCAGCTGATGCTGCCTTAATGATGCAACTTGGATGTGATGGGGTATTCGTAGGATCTGGAATTTTTAAATCAGATAATCCACAAAAACGTGCTGAAGCAATCGTTAAAGCTACTACTTATTATAATGATCCAAACATCATTGCACAGGTTTCAGAAGGATTAGGAGAAGCGATGAGTGGAATTGACATTCGTCAATTACCTGAAAATGAACAATACGCAAAACGAGGATGGTAGTATGAAAAACATTGGAGTCTTAGCTGTCCAAGGTGCCGTACAAGAGCATATGAACCTTTTAAGCCAACTAGACGATGTAAATCCACTTCTAGTAAAATATGAAGATGAGTTGGAAAAAATCGATGGTTTAATTATTCCAGGAGGAGAAAGTACCGCTATCGGACGGCTATTACGTGATTTTAATTTATTAAAACCACTGCGGAAAAAAATTAAAGATGGTTTACCTGTTTGGGGGACATGTGCTGGAATGATTATCCTGGCTAAAGAACTTGCTAAAGATTCAACAGTTCATTTAGGATTAATGGATATTGAAGTTGAGCGTAATGCTTATGGGCGACAATTAGGAAGTTTTAAAACGGAAGTGGAAATTGAGACAGTATCGTCCTCTAAAATTCCATTAGTGTTCATAAGAGCGCCATATGTTACTAAGGTAGGACCAGAGGTTTCAGTCATACTAGAACTTAATAATCATATCGTAGCATGTAAACAAGATAATATGCTTGTTACTTCATTTCATCCTGAATTAACGAACGATTTAAGTTTTCATCAGTATTTTTTAAATATGATTGATAAATAAAAAAAATGACCATTTCGGTCATTTTTTTATTTAGATAGAGAATACTAAAAGAAAATAAAAATATTTTAAAAGAGAAGGAATCAACATGAGAAAAGCAATCGGAAAATTATTATTTTGTTTAGTTTTTATATTTTTAATGACAGTAGCTATTTTAGATTATGAATCAACTCAATCTGCTGCTTTGATGCAACAGACTAGTCCCCAAATTATTCAAAGAGAGTCGGCAGAAGAGCTAATGGATAATACAAAAGAAATCCTTATTATTGATGTCCGTGATGCAGATGAATACGAGAAAGGTCATATTCGCAATGCCATAAACATACCATATAATCAATTAGAGCAACATCTTGATGAACTTATGGCCTATCAAGATACACCGATTATTATTTACTGTCAAAGTGGTAACCGTAGTAAGATAGCTGGTGAAAAATTAGAGGAACTTGGATTTACTAAAGTTTATGTGATAGAAGATAAAATGGATTAAAAAAAACCTACAATAGTAGGTTTAAGCAATATCAATTCCAAGTGCTTTATATTGTTCAATAACGCGCTCAATTTGATTACGTTTCCCTTGCATTTCATATAAAGTCACGAAAAATTTAGCACATGTTGTTGCTTCTTCCATTAAACCTTGATCCGCTAGAATGCTTCCCTTGCACATAAATAAATCGGCAACAACCGCAAAAGAACGTTCCTGTAAACAAGTTTTAATTCCTATTTCACAGACTTCAAGTGCTTTATCATAGTAATCTAGTCGATAATAAACATTGGCTAGGTTATAATACATACGGCCTAGTAAATTAATATCGTATTTATGATAATATTTTAAATAGTTCTCAATGATTAAGGGTAATAATTGAGAAGCTTCAACTAATTTATTATTGATAATATAGAATAGAATAATAATAGTATGAATAATATTTAATTCATTTAGGGTACGGAATCCCACACAAGCTTCTTCTAAATTTGTAAAGTTCATAGTTAGTTTTAACAAATCAATGTAGTATTCAATAGTTGGACTTTCATATTGGGGAAGATGAAATTTAGCAGCACCTTCATACCATCCTAAATATTGTTGAAAGTCTACTGGTGGATTAGGATGAAGAGAACGGTATTGATCGATTAATTCCATTAACGGAACAAAGTCTTTCTCGTAGAAATAATAATCTAATTGTTGCTTTAATTCAATGACTTCCATCGGATTTTCGTGGTTGGCAAAAAGCAGAAAAGGTTCTAGGTTCTCATTTAATTTTTTTGATAATGCACTGAGTAAAAATCCCGTTGGTAAATTCTCATTTTGCTCAATTCGAATAAGCTGGCGCTTTGTACAAATACCATCAGCTAACTTTTCTTGACTCAATTGTTTTTTTAATCTTAACTCTTTCAATACATTTCCGAAATAAATTTCGTTCATGAGCGTCCTCCTAACCCCCAGTATTTATTATTCTTATAATAAATAAACATCATGTGCTAAAAAGTAGAAAGTGAAAAAATAGTCACTTTACGTCTTATTTAATTTATTATATCATGAAAATAGCAAAAGTTGAGAGGAGAGACAAAGACAATGAAAAAAAATTTAAAACAATTAGTTGTTGCATTTGTATTAGGATTAGTATTAGTTCAAGGAGTTACTACAGTACAAGGTAGTCAACAACCTTCAACTCGTGCATCAATCGAACTTCCTTGGTGGTTATAATCAATAATTAAAAATTAAATTGGGGATATGAGATAGAGGGGAAAAGATGTGAATCATGATTCACATCTTTTTTTTATATTTAATTAAAAAATATAAACTCTTTAGAGGAATAGAATAGGTTAAAAATCAATAATAATACCCCAAATTTGTGTGATTTACATGACCAAAAATCCTTCCGTTTAATATATTATAGTGTAGCTCGAATTTGAAGGGGGGGGATAGAAATGACTATTAAACGTTCTTATTACCCTCAAGATACGGATAATCCAGTTAAATTATTTGAGCCAACGACGCAAACATTTACATTTGATAAACGAGATTTTAAAGAATTTTGTTCATTGGATAATATTTCTGTTATCGTCACAAACGTTGAAAATCACTATTATGAACATGAATACATTTATGAATATATAGACGTAAAAGAGTTACATTGTTATCATCATGGAAAGCGAGATGGTAATAGTTATAATTTGAATGACGAGTAGAAATAGTGATGTAATTTTTATAATTATTCAAGTTAAAGGAGATAGAGCTTATGAAACAATATCCACGTTGTCAGGCTAAACACCAACAAGAAAGTAAACCATCTTTGTTTGATGAAGAAAAATTTTTCTCAGATGAAAAATTATTTGGGAGAGATGAATTAGAAAGAACATCTAACGCTAAATGGTATCCTGCGGATGTTAAAGGTGGTAAACATAATCTTTGGGACGACAATGCCGAAACTATTGAGTCACACCATTTTTGGGAAGGGGAAGAAGATAAAGCAGAACCTCTTTGGCCAGGTAGGGATGAAGAAATGGAATTAGAACATCTTTGGGAAAATGAAAGTCAATGTAGTGAAGAAGATCAAAGTGCTGTAACAGATTCTCTTTGGGAAGGTCAAGAGGATGAAGAACATGAAATGTTGAATGAAGAGAAAGGATGTGAAGGTAAAAAACATCCGGAACCTTGTCATCATCATGAAGATTGCAAAGTCATTCGAGAAAAACCTGTTTATTGTAAAGAAGAAAAAAATTATTATCATAAAGTAAAACATATTATTCCTGTTATTTGTAAAAAAGTCGAAAACCATCACTATAATCATGAATATATTATCAAAAAAGAAGTTATCAAAAAAGAACATCATTATGATCATGGAAAACGTGATGAAGATTGGTGTAAAGTTGCCGGATGCTGCAACAATCATAAAGATGATTGCGGTTGCGAAGAATAAAATAGGTTATGAAGTGATGAGGTTAAGATTGAGTCAATCTTAGCCTTTTTATATAAAAAAGGTATCTTTACTTTTAAGATACCTTTTAATGTATATCGAACTTATATAACAAATAAATAAATGCATAAAAAATGACAAAGACTACCGAGTAAGATAAAAATATGAAAGATTTCATGGAACCCAAGGTATTTAAATTCCAAGCATTTGGGTTTAAGCGCATAAATAATTCCACCAACAGTGTAAAGAATCCCTCCAGCAATTAATAAGCTAAGACCGGTTGCACTTAAAGACGCTAAAAGTGGTTTAAAGACAAAAATGGCCATCCACCCCATAATGATGTAAATAGATGTAGAAAGAATGCGAGGACAATTGAACCAGGCCATTTTAAAGGTAATTCCGCAAATAGCAATAGCTATAATGACAAAGAATAATACCCATCCAGACCATCCATTAAGTGCGATCAAACAAAACGGTGTATAAGATCCTGCAATAAGAATGAAAATCATACTATGATCGAGACGTTGTAAAAAGTTAATGACGCGATCAGATGAAATGATCATGTGATAAGTGGCTGAGGTAGCATATAACAAGATCATACTGATTCCAAAAATAATCACTGCTGTGATGCCAATAGCATTTGGATTTTCGTAAGCTACTTTGATAATCATAGCAATAAGAGCAATAAATGATAGAATGGCACCAATTAGGTGAGTTATTGCATTAATAGGTTCGCGCATATAATTACTCATTTTTTATCCTCCTTACTTCGTTATGTGGTTTTTAAAACTATATCTACTTTTGTCTATATTATATGGCTATTAAGTAATGTTGTCAACATTTACATTATGTGAAACTATGATATAATTTATGTATATAATAAAAAGTAGTTTTAGATACTATATAACAGGTGATAAAAATGAATTTTGATGAGAAAATTAAGCAACTTCATTTAGAAAGACAGTTGAAATTAGAAGATTTACCTCAAGTCGATTTATATATGGATCAAGTTATTCAATTATTTCAAAATGTTTACGGTGAAACACTTCGAAATGACTCAGAAAAAGTTTTGACAAAAACAATGATTAATAATTACTCTAAGGGAAAATTATTATTTCCAATTCAAAATAAAAAATACACTAATGAACATTTAATTTTAATGAGTTTTATTTATCAACTAAAAGGCGGTTTATCAATCAGTGATATTAAGACATCTTTAGATGAAATTAATGAAAAAGTTATTGAACAAGATGAATTTCCATTAACATCAATTTATGAAACATATTTGAAGTTGGTAGACAAGAATGTCGAAATATTCAAACAGAATGTTTTACAGAGCGTAGATGAAGTTTCACATGAGATTAATCAATTAGAGGGAATTCATCTAGAATCAATGGAAAAATTTCTACTATTATCTTCTCTTGTGAATATGAGTAATATGTACAGACGGTTAGCTGAATCATTAATTGATGATATGAAAAAGGAAGAAAATTAGCTATCGTATACTAGGGATTGTGTGGATAGAATAGATAAATCCAGATAAGTTTTTTATGATTTAAAAAAATCCACTTTATCTAATGGTGAAAGAAAACTACGAATCCACAAACTTATGATGTGGGATAGGTAACTAGTTTTAAAAAGTTCTATGAATTCAGACAGATTCTGAAGATTTGGGTTCTCTAGTTTTTTCATATAAGTCCATCTTCAACTGCTAGGTAAAAACATTTCTGATTCATATGGATGGTTATTGAAGTCTTAATTTGATAGAATGTGAGAGTAAGATTTTGAGAAAATTTAATTAGTAGGGAGAGGGCGACTATGTCTTTAACTAAACAATCGTATCATGCATTTCTTGCTATTTTAAAAGAAGAACTTGTACCTGCTCTTGGATGTACAGAACCAATTGCCATTGCTTATGCAGCAGCTAAAGCACGTGAGGTATTGGGGATATTTCCTGAAAAAATTATAGTTAGATGCAGTGGAAATATTATTAAAAATGCTAAATCGGTTGTAGTCCCTAATACAGGCAACTTAACAGGAATTGAGGCAAGTGCTATTACTGGTGCAATTGCAGGTGATTCAAGTAAAGGTCTTGAAGTGATTGAATGTGTAAATGAAAGTCAAATTCAAGAGGTAGGGAAGCAACTGCGCCAAAATTTATGTATAGTTGAACTAATCGAGAATGATGCAAATTTACATATTATTATGGAGATGGTTGCCGGTGATCAATCTTCGTTAGTAGAATTAATTCATACGCATACAAATGTGTGCCGTATTGAAAAAAATGGTGAAGTTTTATTATCTAAACAATTTAACAAAGATGACTTTAATTCTGCGTTAGCCGATCGTTCGGTTTTAAATGTAGCGGATATTTATGAGTTTGCCAATACAGTGGATTTATCTGATTTGAATGAAATGCTTGCTAAGCAAGTTAAATATAATTTAAGTATTGCCAAAGAAGGTTTATCTAATCAGTATGGTGTTAATGTTGGGAAAATGATTTTAGAATGTTATGGTGATGATGTTAAAACCAAAATGAAAGCTTATGCGGCAGCGGGATCTGATGCTCGTATGTGTGGATGTAGCTTACCAGTTATGACGACATCTGGAAGTGGAAATCAAGGAATGACGGCATCATTACCTATTATTATTTACGCTCGTGAAAAAGGATTAACAGAAGAACAAATGTATCGTGGATTAATTTTGGCGAGTCTTGTGACCATTCATCAAAAAACGTTTATTGGACGTTTATCAGCTTACTGTGGTGCTGTAAGTGCAGCCTGCGGTAGTGGTGCAGCCTTAACGTATTTAAAAGGTGGAACTCTTGAACAAATTGAAATGACGATTACAAATACATTAGCTAATATTGCAGGAATTGTTTGTGACGGAGCTAAAGCATCATGTGCGGCTAAAATTGCGTCAAGTTTAGATGCGGCTATTATGGCACATTATTTAGCTTTAAGAGGCGTGGCATTTGACGAAACATGTGGAATGGTGCAATCTAATATCGAAAGTACAATTGAAGCTTACGGACGTCTAGGCCGTGAAGGAATGAAACAAACGGATATTGAAGTTTTAAATATTATGTTAGCAAAATAAGTGAAAAGGGCTCAAAATCTTATATTTTGGGCCCTTTTGTTCTATTTAATAGGGATTATTAATATGGTTATAACAGAGTAAGTGTGAGGGGGATGAGGGATGTTAGAATCGATAATGCCAATGTTAAAGTGGGTTATTTTAATTGTGGTAATTTTAATTCTTTTATGCATGGTTTGGAAAAAGGCACCGCAGGATAAGGCAATTGTTGTAACAGGGTTAAAACGTCGTGTTATTAGTGGTAGTGGTGGAATTGTGATTCCTTATTTAGAACAAATTTCACGAATTTCACTTGAAAATATGAAAGTGGAAGTTAAGACCCATGAATCATTAGATAGTAATGGAGTTCCAATTGATACAGATGGAGTTGCAATTATTAAGGTTAATTCAGATCCTAAGTGTGTTTTACTTGCAATGGAACAATTTAATACGGGTCGTGAAAAAGAAACGATTAATGTTATTAAAGAAACCGTCCAAGATGTTCTTGAAGGAAAGTTACGTGAAATTGTTTCTAAGATGTCGATTGAGGAAATTTATAGAGATCGAGAAATGTTTGCAAATGAAGTTGAGAATGTGGCAAAAGATGATTTAGAAAAGATGGGGCTTGAAATTAAAACATTTACAATTCGAGATATTGATGATACAAAAGGCTATTTAACTGCACTTGGAGCGAAACAAATTGCGGAAGTAAAAAAGAATGCAGCGATTGCAGAAGCGGAAGCTGAGCGTGATCAAATGCAAAAAACTTCAGAAGCTAAACGCTTAGGAACGGAAGCACAGTTAAGGGCTGAAACTGAAATTGCTCGTGCAAAGAAAGAAAAAGAATTACAAATTCAGTCTTTTAAAGAAGAAGAACAAAAAGCGCAAGCAAAAGCCGATTTTGCTTATGAAGTAGAACAAAATATTGTAAAGAAAAATGTGATTGAAGCATTAAAAAATACTCAGTTATTTGAAGAGCAACGTCAGACTGAGATTGCAATGCAACAAGCTTTAAAACAAGAAAAAGAATTAGAGGCAACCGTTAAAAAGGTAGCGGAAGCACAGAAGTATAAAGCAGAACAAGAGGCCGAAGCAGAGCGTTATAAGTTGATTAAAAAGGCAGAGGCTGAAGCAGAGTCAATTCGGATAAAGGGAGCTGCAGAAGCGGAAGCAACACGTGTTAAAGGACAGGCATTAGCAGATGCGATGAAAGCAGAGGCGGAGGCGATGCGTGAAAAAGCTGAAGCTTATAAACAATACGGCGAAGCTGCGGTGATTCAAATGGTAGTAGAAAGGCTACCAGAAATTGCGCAACATATTTCAGCTCCGCTCGCACAAACTGAAAAAATGGTTATCATTGATAATGGTGGTGGCGGTGGGGCTGCAAAAGTCTCACAAAATGTAACGAAGATGATTGCTGAGGTTCCAGAAGTTGTGGAATCTTTAACGGGAATCAATTTAATTGACTTAATTTCTTCTATTCAACATAAATCTGAAAGTGATGAAACGGAAGAATTAAATGAAGCATAAGAAAAAGAGCCAATAGGCTCTTTTTCTTTATTTTTGAAGTTCCATAGCACCTGTCACTTTTGAAGTATCATCCATTTTAAAGCTATCTTTAGCTGCTTGGTCTTTGAAATAAATATTTCCATTAACTGTTGCATCAACTAATTCAAAGTTGTTACAGTCAACGTAAATATCACCCGCTACAGTCCCACCTTTAATACGAGAACCATCTTCTTTGAATGTCATTTTAGGTGCAGTTAGAGTATAGCTTGCTGTTTTATTACGGTTTTCATCTTGATTATACAGAGCTAATAAACGAGGTGTTTCAACGCCATCTTTTTTTAATCCACCTTCAAATGTTAAATCTTTTGTTGTATTCATATCTTTAGTAATGATAACAATCCAACTTTCTTTAACAGCTTTTTCTAGTGTTGCTTCATCTGTTACCCAAGAAGGTCCAGTTGTTGCATCTGCTAGCTCACCTGTATTTGGATTTGTTGTTGGAGATTGAGTGGTAGAATTATTAGTTGTCTCATTAGTATTAGTGTTATCTGCTTTACTACCACATCCACTTATTAAAGTGGCTAACGTGAATAAGGATAAAATAACTGTTTTCTTTTTCATATAAATCGTCCCAATCATTTAAAATTTAAATCCAATATTAATGTATCCAGATTCATGAGAAATATAAAAAAAACATCCACAAAAGTGGATGTTTTTTAGATGAAAGTTAAAATTATGCTTTGTTAACTGATCCGAATAATTCCATTTTTTCTTTAACGCAAGCTTTAATAGCTTCGAATCCTGGGTTTAATAATTTACGAGGGTCGAATCCTTTACCTTCTAAATCTTTTCCAGCTTCGATGTATTTACGTGTAGCTTCTTGGAATGCTAATTGGCATTCAGTATTAACGTTGATTTTAGCAACTCCTAAAGAGATCGCTTTTTTAATCATTTCTTCGTTAATTCCTGTTCCACCGTGTAATACTAATGGAGTGTTTCCAGTTGCAGCATTGATTTCTTCTAAAGCATCGAATGCTAATCCAGCCCAGTTTTCTGGGTATTTACCATGGATGTTTCCGATTCCAGCAGCTAACATAGTTACTCCTAAGTCAGCGATTAATTTACATTCAGCTGGGTCAGCAACTTCACCTTTACCAACTACACCGTCTTCTTCTCCACCGATTGATCCAACTTCAGCTTCTAAAGATAATCCTTTTTCAGCAGTTAATTTAACCATTTCAGTTGTTTTAGCGATGTTTTCTTCGATTGAGTAATGAGAACCATCGAACATGATTGAAGAGAATCCAGCTTCCATAGCGTCTAAAGCACCTTGGTAGCTTCCGTGGTCTAAGTGTAATGCTACAGGAACAGTGATGTTTAATGTTTTCATCATTCCTTCAACCATACCTACGATTGTATTATAACCGCACATATATTTTGCAGCACCTTCAGATACACCTAAGATAACTGGTGAGTTATTTTCTTGAGCAGTTAATAAAATAGCTTTAGTCCACTCTAAGTTGTTGATGTTGAATTGACCAACAGCGTATTTACCTTCATAGGCTTTTTGTAACATATCTTTAGCAGAAACTAACATGTTGTAACCTCCATCGATTCAATTATTATTGGATTGAGATTTTACTTTTTTCTCGTCCTAAAAGTTATTATAACGGAATTTGTGAAAAAAATAAATAAAAATGTTTTACTTTCACTTTGATGAATTTGAACGGAAAATATGGTTTAAAGTCGAATATTAAGTAAGAAATAATGAAAAGGCTATCATTCGATAGCCTCGTTTCATAGCATTAAGCACGCGTTTCTAATTTTTGAAATCTACGATCAATGTATACTTTGCATAAAGCGGCAATTGGAACAGAAAGAATCATACCAGGAGCTCCTAAATAATTCCCACCAATTAAAATGACAATAAAAATCCAAACGGGTGCAAGACCGACGCTATCTCCTAATATTTTAGGTTGAATAAAGTATCCGTCTATTTGCTGATAGGCAATTAATAAGATAAATCCTAAAATACCAAGTTTAACACTTGTAAATAACCCAAGAATTAAAGCAAGTGCAGCACCGATGATAGGCCCAACATAAGGGATGATATTAGTAACCCCGGCGATTAATCCAATTAATAAAGCAAACGGATGACCGATAATGAGTAATAAAAGACTAGATGCAACGCCAACAATAGCGGCATCAATTAATTGTCCAACAATAAAATTACCAAAGACCTCATGTAAGTCATGTAAGAAATGTTTAATTTTTGCTTTTATCTGTGGCTTAAAAATAACAGTTCCTAATTTATCAATACCTGCAAAAATCGTTTCTTTATCTTTAAGGAAGTAGAAGGTTAAGATGATAGTCGCTAATGTATTGATTACAAGTCCTGTTAAATTTGTTACAACACCTGTTCCAATATTTAAAGCATTTGTTAATAAACCTTTTAAAAGGTTTGTTAAGAATAACGTAAACTCTTGAATTTGTTCGTTAGTAATAGAAACTGCTTTAATATATGGCGTTAAATTATTAATCCATTCCGTAATAATGGTTTGGAAGTTAGGAAGTGATTGCATAACGGTATCGATATTTTCAATGAGAGGAGGAAAGATTGAATTAATCAACGTATAGATAGCGAAGAAGACAAGGATAGCTAGTAATAAAATACTGATGGTGCGTGCCATTCCATTTGAAATCCCTTTTTTACTTATCTTTTTAAATCCTTTTTTAAAATTACGCTCAATAAACATGAGAGGGCGATATAAAATATATGAAATAACAAAGGCATATAAAATAGGTGAGATGACGGATAAAAAATTGGTTAAAAAACTTTTTGTCCAAAGAACGATATCCGATGATTTTAAAGATAATTGATAAACGAATAATAAAATGATTCCGATGACTAACGTAATCATGGCAATATTCAAATATTTTTTGCTAATTTTAACTTTATCAAACAAAATAATCCCTACTTTCTCTTGATGTCGTTTATTATGTCATATTTTAGTTTGAATATCAAATAAATAATAGTGAATAGATAGGCTAGATAAGTTTTGTAAAAAAATTCTAACAACTAAGATTAGGTTAACATGATTGAAAATAGTTCTGTTTCAATAGAGATATACCGTTAGTATAATCCATTTTGCCATAAAAATTCCTATAGGAAACCCTTGGTTAATTGACAGAAGATAGTCGTTTAAACTCTTTTTTTATTAAGAAGAAACAGAGTAATGAAACACTTAAATCTGTGATTGGCTGAGCTAGCCAGACTCCATTCAGTCCTATTAATCTAGGAAGAATGATGAGAGCGGGAATCAAAATAATCATCTGACGAATAATCACAAGCCAAATAGAGAGTTTTGAATTCCCAATTGATTGGAAGAAGTTTGGGGCAGTCAAAGATAAAGCACATAATGGAAGACTGAAGGCGTAGAGTTTAAGTTCAGTTACAGTTGTGTTAATGAAGGTTTTATCAGGATTAAAAAAGCTCACAAGCGGCGTGGGAAGAATATAGATAAGTAAAAATCCGAGTGTGAAAATAACAGTTGAAGCAATAGTTCCTTGTAAAAATGTTTTTTTGACACGGGTATAGTTTCGTTGACCAAAGTTATACCCAATAATTGGAATCATTCCTTGATTAATTCCGACGACCGGCATCATGACGAGATTATAAATAGTGCTAATGGTTGTGAAAGATCCGATGGATAGAGCGGTTCCATAGTGTTTTAGAGACTGATTTAATAAAATTTGAACGAAAGCAGAAATGAGCTGGATAAGCGCTGTGGATAATCCAAAGGTAATGATAGGTTTTACTAAATGATGTTGAATTTTTAATTTTTTAAAATCAAGTTTTAAGTTAGAGGCACCTCGTGTGTAATAGTACACAACATAAAGAAAGACAGTGGCCTGCGATAAGATGGTAGCAAGCGCAGCTCCGCTAATCCCGAGATTAAGTCCAAAAATAAAGAGCGGATCCAAAATAATATTAATGAGACAGCTTGCCATTAAAATTAAAGCCGCTCGTTTTGGATCTCCTTCAGAGCGGATAATTCCCATTAAAGAAAAGCCCATAATATAAAATGGAATACCGATTGTTAAAATATTGAGATAATCTTTGGCATAGCCAATCGTATCTGATGTAGCTCCGAATAGGTAAAGAAGGGGTTCATTAAATAGATAGAAGACAATCATTAAGAAAATGCTAATTATGAGTCCAAGAAGCGGAACTTGATTCAAAAAATCCTCTGCTTCTTCCTTCTTTTGTTCGCCAAGTCTTAGTGAGAGGTTAGCGATAGCTCCGTACGTAATTAAAAGTTCACAGGCTAATATAATCGTTGTAAAAGGAATTAAGGTTCCAAGTCCAGTTAAAGCTAAGGAACCGGCACCTTGAATATGACCAATAAAGATACGATCAACGGCATTGTATAAGGAAACGGTCATCATACTAATGATAGCTGGGATACAATATTTGAGTAGTAATTTAGAAATGTTTGTGGTTTGTAGTGAGTGATGCAATAGATACTCCTCCTTGTTCAAGTTGAAATTGTAGCTTATAATATCAAAAGATTTTTAGAAATTCGAGGACATTTGTCCATAGGGAGAAAGATATGAATTGGTTAACATCACGAATTGAGAATGGAAGTCAGAGTTTAAAAGATGGCATAGTTATGAAAAGATACGAAAAAGGGATGACAATTTTATCTGCAGAAGATGAAATTAAGGGTGTTTTAATTGTCAAAAAGGGAAAAGCTAAAGTATATTCTCTTGCTGAAAATGGATCGACTCATATGATTAAAATTTATGAAGCGGGAGAATTGCTAGGTGAGATGGAAATTCTCACTGGAAGAACTGTCTTTCATTATGTGGAGGCATTAGAAACGTGTGAGATGATGTGGATTTCACAGTCTTTATTTTTTGATTGGATAAAAGAGGATTCGGATGTTTCACTTTATATCATGAAGCAATTAGCAGAAAAATTATATCGTAGTGCAACCGTGATGAAGTCAGTTGTTTTATATCCACTTAAATATCAAGTGTTGTTTTTTATCTGGCGGCATATTTGTGAAACCAAGGAAATGGTCATAAAGAAAGAACTTGTTGTTGAGGCTTTAGGTTCTAACACAAGAAGCATCAATCGTATTATTAAAGAATTAGATGAGGATGGTATTTTAGATAATTTAAGTGGCGAAATTATCGTTCATGAATTTTCAAAAGTGGTTCAATTAGTTAGTCAATATGAATCATAAAATTTTAGAAAGCTAAGTTCATTTGGTTGACTTTTACGGAGGTTGTGCATATACTAATTACATGAACATATGAATAAATATTCATATGACAAAGTTTAGGAGGTCATTCCTATGGGGAAATCAAATCCATTTAAATTAATGTTAGAGGGATTAAATTGTGCGAATTGTGCTAATAAAATTGAAGAGCGTGTGAATCGATTAGAATTGGTAGAGGAGGCTAATTTAAACTTTTCCACAACTCAATTAATTGTGAAATTATATGATGAGTCAATGAAATCACAAGCTATTGAAGAGATTAAAAGTATTGTGAAACAATTAGAGCCTGATGTAGTAGTATCAGAAAAAACTCAATTAGTTACACAAGTGAAACAGTCACAAAATAAAGAGATTAAACTTTTATTAGAAGGGTTGAACTGTGCAAACTGTGCAAATAAAATTGAAGACCGTGTTAATCAATTAGCGTCAGTTGAAAGTGCTAATTTGAATTTTTCCACAAGCCAATTAAGTGTTACACTCGAGGATGGAGCAATCAAAGAAGAAACACTCGTTGAGATAAAAAGTATTATTAATAAATTAGAGCCTGATGTAGTGGTATCAGAAAAAGTATCAACTGTTACTGGTAAAATCAGTTCATGCCAAGATAGTTCTTGTTCAACACACGATCATGATACACATGAGCATAGTCACGAACATTTTGATGCCGAGTCAGGGTTTAAAGGCTTTATTAAGGAAAATATCGCCTTGCTACTTGGAGTTATTGTGTTCATTATCACGAGTGTTGGTAATTGGCCAGCTGAAGTGCTGTTATATGCGATTAGTTATTTATTAATCGGAGGAAATGTGTTGACGACAGCATTTAAAAATATAATGCGTGGTGAATTTTTTGATGAAAACTTCTTGATGATGGTTGCCACTGTTGGAGCTTTTGCCATTGGAGAATACCCTGAGGCCATCGCCGTTATGTTATTTTATGAAATTGGTGAATTGTTCCAAGGTTATGCGGTCAATCGTTCACGTAAATCAATTAGTTCTTTACTTGATATTCGTGCAGATCATGCTAATTTAGTGACAACTGAGGGGGTAAAGGAAGTTTCGCCGGAAGAGGTATCGATTGATGACGTGATTATCGTAAAACCTGGTGAACGTGTACCACTAGATGGAATCGTGGTTGAGGGTGAAAGTTACTTAGATACATCGGCTTTAACAGGCGAGTCAGTGCCACGTCTTGTGCATGTGGGGGAGGAGATTTTAGCTGGATGTATTAATACGAATGCTTTAGTACGTGTTCGCGTCAGCGCAACTTATGGTGACTCAACGGTTGCTCGTATTTTGGAGCTAGTTGAAAATGCGTCATCTAAAAAAGCTCAAACTGAAAAATTTATTACGAAATTTGCTCGTGTTTATACACCAATAGTTGTGTTATTGGCAGTGGCGATTGCGATTATTCCAAGTTTAATTTTTGGGGCAGATTTTTCAACATGGCTATATCGTGCGTTAGTGTTCTTAGTTGTTTCATGTCCTTGTGCTTTAGTTGTTTCGATTCCGTTAGGATTCTTTGCAGGACTTGGTGGTGCTTCAAGTCTTGGTGTTCTTATTAAAGGCGGAAACTATTTAGAAGCATTAAATCATGTGGAGACAGTCGTTTTTGATAAAACAGGAACGTTAACAAAAGGTGTTTTTAAAGTAACACAGATTCACTCAGTCAACATGACTGAAGAAGATTTTATTCAAGTTGCTGCTCATGCTGAAAGTCATTCAACTCATCCGATTGCAAAATCGATTGTAGTTGCATATGGGAAAGAGTTAAGCACAGATCGTTTAACCAATTATGAAGATATCGCAGGTCAGGGGATTAAAGTTAAAGTTGATGATCAACAAGTTTTAATTGGAAATGCGACTTTAATGCAAAGTGCTAATTTAGAAGTTTCAGAAGTCGATGCAATTGGAACCATTATTCACATGGCGATTAATGGTGAGTACAAAGGATACATGGTTATTGCAGATGAGATTAAGGAAAGTTCTAAAGCGGCTATTGCAGAACTAAAAAAACGTGGTGTTTCTAAAGTTGTGATGTTAACAGGTGATCACAAATCAGTGGCTGATAAAGTAGCTAAAGAATTAGGGATTGATGAAGTTTATTCACAATTATTACCTCATCAAAAAGTAGAACATGTTGAAGCATTGCTCGCTAAAAAATCATCAGATCAAAATTTAGTCTTTGTTGGAGATGGAATGAATGACGCACCTGTTCTTGCTCGTGCTGATATCGGAGTTGCAATGGGGGGAATTGGATCTGATGCAGCCATTGAAGCAGCAGATGTGGTCCTAATGAAAGATGATCCAATGGCATTGGTTGATGCGATTGTTAAAGCAAAACAAACAAGCCGTATTTTATATCAAAATATTATCTTTGCTTTAGGTGTTAAAATTCTAGTTATGATACTTGGAGCTTTGGGATTTGCAACGATGTGGGCAGCTGTGTTTGCAGATGTTGGGGTTACTATTCTCGCTGTTATGAATAGTACACGCGCTTTAAAAAGAAAATAATAATTAAAAGGTATCTCATCATTTGGAGATACCTTTTAATTTATTTATAGTAATGGTTGATTGTTTGATAACGCTCACTTCTTACGTTTTAAATTTTCAATGTTGGTTTCTAATGTTAACAACGAAATAGTAAAAAGAAAATTAGGTTTCTAAAATTGCAATAATATGCCTATATAAAAAGATACATTATTGGATATATTTTTGTATCTAATTTTATATTTATAGAGTTTTAATTGTGAGTTGTTTGAATATCTTTAGAATTTCTTAAGTTTTATATAAGGTATTTCTTTATTTATTATTGTTAAGATATAAGTGTCTTAAAGATGTAGGAATAGTCAATCTTTAATTAGGTATTATCCTAGCAATTGAGGATGGTATAACTTACTGGCGGAAGAAAGCTACGATCTCACTTTTTAAGTGAGCCACGTAGCGTAGGGAACCTACATGGCTCACAGCCGGGGTCCCCATTCTTAAGTTATTGTTGATAGGATAAGTTTTTAAATTAATAAAGTGAGGTGAGAAGTTTTCTAAGTTTGTTATATAATAATGGAAACACATGCTTAGAAAGAGGGTTTTTATGAGTCAGTCACATATTTTAATTGTTGAGGATGAAAAAGATATTGCATTAGCAATTGAAGCTTATTTAACAAATCAAGGATATAAGGTTAGTATTGCAGGTAATGGAATTGAAGCATTAGAAATTGTGGAAGCAACGCCAATTGATTTAGCCATTGTTGATGTCATGATGCCTAAAATGGATGGTATTACGTTTACGATGAAATTACGTGAACATCATCATTTTCCAGTGATTATGCTCTCAGCAAAATCGGAAGAGGTCGATCAAATTATGGGATTAAATATGGGGGCTGATGATTATGTGACGAAGCCATTTCGTCCATTAGAATTACTGGCTCGTGTCAACTCTCAACTTCGTCGTTATAAAAGGTTTTCAAATCTTTTAAATGAAGAAAGTTCAAATGTTATTACGATTGGTGGACTTGAATTAAATACTGAAACAAAGGAATTTACTGTAGACGGAAATGCAGTTAAATTAACGCCTATTGAGTACAAAATTTTGAACTTGTTAATGAAACATCCAGGTCGTGTTTTTCCTACGGAAGAAATTTATGAGCGCATTTGGAATGAAACTGCCATAAATACCGATACGATTATGGTTCATATTCGAAACATTCGAGAAAAAATAGAAATAAATCCGAAAAATCCAAAATATTTAAAGGTGGTGTGGGGAGTTGGATACAAACTCGAAAAGCAGTAATAAAATAAGTAAATGGATTGTTGGCATCATCTCCGTTTTAATAATAGGAATGATTTCAGGTTGGCTTTATTCACAGTATGAGAACATGGGGAAAATCGCTAAACAACAATCTGGAACTATATACACTGATCATGAGTTTTATACATATTTATCTGAATTAAGTTATACCTTATACTTTGATACCTTAAAACAGGAAAATAAAGAAATTAGTAATGAGGAATTAATTCAGATAACGACAAATGATTTAGAGTATTTATATGATAGGTACTATCATGAAACATCGATAGAAAATGTAGATTTTTATTATTTATCAACAGATGAGCAATATAAAGTTCTGATGAAATCTATCGGCTCATACGTTAAAAATAACTTAATTGATTCTAACTGGATTTTTAATCAGCTACAAAATATGGAGTACTTAGTCATTGATCAAACAGAGGGTTCGAACTATAAATATGGGAATCTTAATCTTGAAACATTGAACAATGCAAATTTAACTGCTTCACAATTAGAAAATTTAAAGAATCAATATCAGTCATTTGTTGTTTTAAATTATGATGCAAATGGAAATTTAACCGTGATAAATAACTATGAATTCGATTCTTCGACTAACGTGTATAATCACTTTGAGTATCAAGATGGCTATAAATTAGCTCCCATTAAAAACATGACGATTGTTTATGGGGTCCCTAAAATCTTAACCTATACAGATTATATCTGGCAGATGAATTATAGATATGATTGGTGGAGTATACAATCTGTTGTAGGCTATTTTAGTTGGATTGCGATTGCCTTAACAGCGATAACAGCTATTATTTTACCCATTAACGCTTTTAAACAAAGTAAGTTATTTACATGGATATTAAAAATTCCGTTTGAAATCATGCTCTTTTTATCCATCTTTTTGTTTCCGATTTTTATTGAGGCAATACCAAGTCTAGTTCAATCTACACTTGAAGAGATGGAGTTTATGAATACTAGTTATTTAATCTTCCCTGAGAGTGTCCATCATTTAATTGCTCCAACATTTAATATCGTGATGTGGACTATCGTTTTATACTGGTTTTTCCTAGATTGTGTCTATCTTAAAAATCTATTTAAAATAGGATGGAAAGCAACAATAAAAACAAAATTTATCAGTATTAATCTCATGAGAGGGTTTGTAAGAAAAGGACGATTAATTTATCAAAATTTAGCTAATATTGATTTGAAAAATGCTAATACCAAAAAGTTAGCACTATTTTTAGGAATTCAATTTGTTATGATTAGTATCATGTGTTTAACTTGGTTTTTTGGTTTATTTATTGCTATCATTTACACAGGTTTCCTATTTGTTTACTTGAATAAAAAGATTAAAAAAATAGAATCAGATTATTCAAGGTTATTTGAAGTCACAAATGAAGTTGCAGAAGGAAACCTAGATGTGGTCATTGATGAAGACTTAGGAATTTTTAATTCATTTAAAGATGAAGTTGTTAATATTCAAAGTGGATTAAAAAAGGCAGTTCAAAATGAAGTGAAGAGTCAGCGCATGAAAACAGATTTAATAGCGAATGTTTCACATGATTTAAAAACACCTCTGACGTCAATTATTACATATGTTGATTTACTTAAAGATGAAAATTTAACTCATGAAAAACGAACACAGTACCTTGAAACATTAGACCAAAAATCGCAGCGACTAAAAATTTTAATTGAAGATTTATTTGAGATGAGTAAGGCAAGTAGTGGTAATATCACAATGAATTTACAGATGGTGGACGTGGTTTCTTTAATGAAACAAACGTTGCTTGAAACAGAGGATAAAATTGAAGAAGCGGGACTTATGATTCGCCGTCAATTTCCAGAACATAAGGTAATGATATCACTTGATAGTGAGCGTACATTCCGTGTGTTTGAAAACTTAATTTCAAATATGACAAAGTATGCAATGGCTAGAACACGTGCTTATATTGATATTGTGGATGATGAAGAAATAGTTCAAATTATTTTTAAAAATATGTCGGCTGAGGAAATCAATGTTAATGTCGATGAACTAGTGGAACGATTTGTAAGAGGAGATCAATCTCGTCATACAGAGGGATCAGGTCTTGGACTTGCGATTGCAAAAAGTTTTGTGGAATTACAAGGTGGACAATTTGTGGTTCAGGTCGATGGAGACTTGTTTAAAGTCATCATCACGTTTAGTAAATAACTAAAGGCATCGAGATTCTTCTCGGTGCTTTTTAATGTGAATTATGATAGAATTTGTTTTGTTAACGGAAGTGGGGAATTAGGGTGATTTTAGGAATATTATTTATCTTTGGATTTTTAGTTTATCGAATTAGTTGTAGTTTGAAATTTAAGACATTTAATGTATGGCGTGAAGTAGCGATCTGGATATTTTTTATTTACTTGGTTGTTGTAGCGAATTTAACTTTGTTTAAGCACGGCGTTTTTGAGTATCCAATTTCTATACAGCAGTTGATAGATAGGGTGAATTTGGTTCCACTTGTAGAAACTTATAAAATGTTAACTGATGGTTGGATTGTGGCGTATTCTTGGTACCAAGTGATTGCGAATATTTTAGTATTAATACCGCTGGGCTTTTTAACGCCAATCTTATTTAAATCGTTAACTAAGTGGTGGCATATTTTAATTGTTGGATGTAGTACCTCATTATTAATCGAAGTATTCCAAATCTTAACGCCTCAAAATGTTGTAGATGTGGATGATTTAATTTTTAATACATTGGGAGCTATGATTGGATACGGTGTGTATCTACTATTTATAAAGCTAGTTAAGTATTTCAAGTTGATGAATGTTGTGGAAAAGTTTGAGGTTCCGTTGAAAAAGCCTATTATTAGAGTCGCGAGTGTTCCAATTAGTATTATGGTTTTGATCTCCTGTTTGGCATCGATATTGGCTTATTATGAATCTACACTGTGTGCTAGTTTAAGTGATGAAGAACTAGTAACAGCCCATTTATCTTATGAGGGTGAAATTATTTCAACATCTTTGGAGGATTATCGTCTAATTTTAAAGGATGATGGTGAGTATTTAGACTTAGATATTTATCAAGAGCTACCGCTTAATCGTGTCCGCATGATTGGTGGGAGTCAGTGGCATCCTGAATATAATGAAATGAATTATGAATTTATGTTTTTGACTGATGATTTTAGAGTTGATGATGAAGCAATCTTTGTGATATTTGGAAAAAATGAAGCAGCAACTCAGATTAAAATCACGTATTTAGAAGAAGAATATATAGAAGAACTTTCGCCTGGAAATTTCTTAGTTGTTTATCCAAAAATTATTTTAATGGATGACGATAGCTTGTATCAGTTGTATGACAGTAAAGAGTCGAAAAATTTTGAAGTTGAATTTTTAAGTGAAAATGGAGAAGTGGTGAATAGTTTATGAAAGTATTAAATATGGGTTCATGTAACATTGATTATATTTATGAAGTTGACCATATGGTTAAACCCGGTGAAACGCAGTCTGTAAGTTCACTGCAAGTTGTTAGTGGTGGTAAAGGATTAAATCAATCGATTGCTCTTGCTAAAGCAGGCGTTAACGTTTATCATGCCGGATTAATTGGAGCAGACGGTGGAATTTTAAAAGAAACATTAGCATCTCACGGAGCCAATTGTGAGTATTTAAAAGAAGTGGATGAGAAGTCGGGACATGCGATTATTCAAATTGATCGTCGTGGAGAAAACTGTATCTTAGTTTATCCGGGAGCTAATCATTGTTTTACAGAAGCAAAAGTTGATGAGATTTTATCAGATTTTAATGAAGGTGATTTATTACTGTTACAAAATGAGATTAATTTAATGGATTATATCGTCAAATCAGCTCATGAACGTGGTTTGAAAATCGTACTTAATCCTGCTCCATTTAACGATAAAGTGAAAGCAATTGATTTATCTTTGATTGATTATCTTGTCGTTAATGAAATAGAGGGATGTGATTTGGCAAATGAGGAAGATGAGCCAAAGGTAATAGATACTTTAAAATCCATGTATCCACAGACACATATTTTATTAACACTTGGAAGTAAGGGGTGCCTTTATACACAGGGAGAAATGGTTATTAAACAAGAAGCATACAAAGTAGAAGCTGTGGATACAACAGCAGCGGGAGATACGTTCATTGGATATTTTATTGCTGGATTAGTTGAAGGATATGAGATTAAAGAGTGTTTAGAATTAGCAGCTCGTGCTTCTGCAATAACGGTGACGAGAAAAGGATCATCCTCTTCTATTCCAACAATAGAGGAAGTGAGACAGTTATAAAGGGGAGTATGGATGAGAAGAAAGTTAGCAGTGATTGTTTGTTTGCTTTGGATGGCATTTATTTTTTATCAATCTTCACAAACTTCACAACAATCAAATGAACTGAGTCATGAAATTGTCAATTATATTGGTAGCCAACAAAAAGAAGAAACGAAAGTTGAAACACCTGAATCAATGGTGATACAGGAAAGTAAATGGAGCTTCGAACAAGTTAACGTGTTTATTCGCAAAAGTGCCCACGCGTTTGAGTTTTTTATTTTAGCTATTTTATTAGCTTGGGTTTTGATAGAATATCATATTTCAGGATGGAAAGTTACTGTTATGACACTACTAGCTGTGTTGCTTTATGCAATGAGTGATGAATTTCATCAGTTATTTGTTGAAGGAAGAAGTGCTAGGATTTTTGATGTCACGGTAGATTTTGTTGGTGGGGTTATTGGAATTTCATTCGTTCAACTTATATTAAAAATAAGGCAAATAAAAAGCAGGAGATAATCCTGCTTTTTATTTGGAGTTTGATAAGAAGTGTATTAGTTCTTTTTGATTTCTGCGTAGAGGAGATTTTTTATATCGAATGATTCCAAGTTCACTTTTAATTGTTGGTTTAATCGGGATAACAACAATTCCATGTTGATTAAAACTATTTAACTATTGGCTCATTAGTAAACTAATCATGTCCCCATTGATGACGGAACTTAAAATGGTTTCAATTCTTGCTGTTTGAAGTATTTTAGGGTAAAATCCTGCATCTTGGCAAGATTTTAAACAGAGTGTATAAATTCCCGTATGTTTATTCATAAAAATAAATGATGCATCTTTTAAATCTGTTAAAGAAATTTCTGTGGTATTAGAAAATGGATGATGGATAGGTAATAGAGCGACCAGTTCATCTTCTGCAATTTTATAAAAGTCAAATTCCTTCTCATCTATATATTCTTTTCTAATAATTCCAAGATCATAGACTCGATGTTTTAGGCCCGTAATAATTGCTTCTTCTTCAAGTTCTTGAATAGAGAGATTCAGATTTGGATACTGATTTTTAAACTTTTGTAGAGGTGCCAATAGATGATAGGGTGCTAAAACAGGTAAAGTGGCTAATTTAATGCTTCCACGTCCATTCAAAGAAAATTTATTAGACGTAACAAACATTGAGCCTAAATATTTGGATATTTCATATGCGACATTAAGTGAAAGACAAAAGCTAGATATCTATTTACCAAGTGTTGATGAGGGGCCGTTCCCCGTTATTGTTCATATTCATGGTGGAGCATTCAAAATGGGAAATAAGCGTGATGAACAATTAACGAGTATTTTATTAGGGCTTAAACGAGGATATGCCATTGTATCAGTTAATTACCGATTAAGCCAAGAAGCAAAGTTTCCAGCAGCGGTCGAGGATGTAAAAGCAGCTATTCGTTTTATTAAAGCAAATGCCAAAAAGTATCAGTTGAATCCGAATAAAATTGCAGTATGGGATGGTTCTGCAGGTGGACATTTATCAGCAATGGTTGGAGTAACTTCACATCTAAGTCTATTTGAACATCCACAATTAGGGAATATAGAGCAATCATCGGCTGTTCAAGCAGTTGTAGATTGGTTTGGACCGATTAACTTTTTAACGATGGATGAGCAGTTTAAAGAACTTGAGGTTAATCCTAAATTAGGTATCACTTGTTCTATTAATTCACCAGAATCTGAGTATATTGGAACGTTAATTACAGAAGTACCTGACTTAGTTCAAAAAAGTAATCCTGAAACTTACATTGATGCTTCTAATCCACCATTCTTTATTCAACACGGAACAGCAGATGGGAATATTCCATATCTTCAATCGGTGTATTTCTCAAATAAATTAAAAGAAGTGATAGGCGAAAATAAGGTCTACTTTGAATTACTTGAGGGAGCAGGACATGGAGATGGGGTCTTCTCAGACAAACTGTATTTTACAGCTTCAGAAAATTTAGAAAAAGTATTTGTATTTTTAGATTCAGTTTTAAAATAAAGTAACAGATATCCTTAGGAAAAAGTCCTTGGGAAACTAAATAAAAATTATGAAAGCAGAATGTGTGAATTTACATTCTGCTTTTTGTTGTAAAACGCTATCATAAAATGTAAAATATAGGAAGGAAATGAAAGGAGAGAGAAGTTATGAGTAAAATTTTTGACGGTAAATTAAAAAGAGTAGGGGGCGTTCGACATTCTGAATACAGTGAGTATTTAGAAAGAAAAAAGCATGGTGATTTTGTCGTAAAAGGTGGTGTCTTCACAGATAGTGAGCGTGCCTTTTATTCAAAGCTAGAATTAGTAACAGAAAGATTTCCACTTCGACCATTAGTGAAAGTAGCATTAAAAGATATATTTGATATTAAAGACAGCTTTCTGAATCATAATCAAATTCATTTAGAAAGATTAAAAAATTATTACATTGATTTCTTAGTTTGTGATGAAGAAACAATGATCCCATTATTAGCAATCTTTTTAGGCAAACATAATTTAGATGAAATGAAATTTATCGAGGGATTATTCGAAGAATTCGAGATTAATATCGCTCATGTCGAAGAGAAAGAAGAATACAATGTAATTGAATTAATTCAAATAATGGAGTTAAATATTGATATGAAAAGTTTAATCAAGTAGGTGAGATAAAGATGAAGTATGATGTTATTGTAATTGGATCAGGACTTGGCGGATTAACATGTGCTTCTCATCTATCAGTACTAGGTTACAAAGTGGCAGTTTTTGAACAACATTTTTTAGTAGGAGGATATGCGACAAATTTTAAGCGACATGGATATGAATTTGATGTTTCACTACATGGAATTGGTGGTTTACAACCAGGAGGAAATGTTTATAGTATTTTACAAGCATGTCACGTACTAGATAAAATAAAACCGATAAAAAATAAATTAGCTTATCAGGTTGAATGGAAAGGAAAGCTCATTGAAATTCCGAATGATTTAAAGAAATATCAAGAACTCTTGATTGAGTTGTTTAAAGAATATGAAAAAGAAATTATGAACTTATTTAAGGCGATTACACGGTTTGAAAATGGATTTAATCGATTCATTTTACAAAGTCATAAAGGAGTATTGAATAAAGTGCATCCTGATGCAGCGCTATCTATGAGTTGGTCGATGAAAACAACGGATGAAGTCATCAGAAAATACGTTAACGATGATGAATTTATACGCTTCTTCACGACTCTATGGTCGTACTATGGGTTGCCCCCTAAGCAACTTAGTGCCATTTATTTTTTCATTCCATGGGTTAGCTATCACCATCATGGAAAGTTTTATATTCAGGGTGGCGGTGGAAAACTATCAAATGCTTTTGTAGACGTTATTCATGAGCATGGAGGAAAAGTCTTCTTAAAATCAGAGGTAGTCAAAATTACTTTAAAGCATCGACAAGCAAGTGGCATCAAGTTGAAAGATGGAACGCAGTATGAAGCTGATATCATTGTTTCAAATGTTAATCCGATCACGTTAAGTACTTTATTACCGACTAATCATTTGAAAATAAAACCTCAAGAAATCGGATGCAGTTTAAGTCAACTTTACTTAGTCTTAGACTGCCATCCATCTAAGTTGAAAATTCCAGAAGAGGAAGTTTTCTTCTTAGGAGGAGACACACCTGAACAAGATTATGAAATAACCTTAAATCAACAATTTGATACATGTGGATTTTTGTTGACGAATTAGGGTTCAATTGATTCAAATTTCGAAGGAATCTTGACTATGACGTATTTAGATAATTATGAGAGGTGGCCAAGCGAAAAAACACAATATAAGTTGAAAAAAGAAGAAGTTACTCAAATGATGTTAGCAAGGTTAGAAAAAATGTATCCTGGCATCACATCTCATATCGTGGTTAAGGAATTAGGAACGCCTAAAACGATGGAGCGATACACTAAAAATCCTAAAGGTGCTGTTTATGGATATGCCCAAACAGTGAAACAATCAGGAAGATATAGATTGAAAAATCAAACAAATATTTCAAATTTATTTATGAGTAGTGCTTGGAATAATCCAGGTGGTGGTTATGAAGGTGTTATTTCCTCGGGAATAATGACGGCTAGACGAATTCATTTAATGAATTATAAATAATTTTGACGAAATGATTTTATAAGCTTCAAGGGATGCTATAATACCCCTGTATAGGAGGGGATTTTATGAAGCATTTTTTGGGGGATTATACGTATCGATTTTACCTTGTGGTTTTAAAGTTAGTTTTAACAATTGTCCCAACAATTTCGATTGTTTTAGTCGTTCTAAATCTATTTTTCTATCAAAATGATTATCAGGTTAATTCGATTCAATTTTTTTTAATGATTTTACTTGCTATTCTTAGAAATTGGATTAGTGTTGTTATTTCATGTATTTTTTGGGTTAGTGCAGTCTTTGTTTTATTAAAGATATGTCATGTTGAAATAGGTGAAGAGAAAATTGAATCACTAGAACATCTTTTTAAACGTTCGAAAACGTCAAGTTCAATTTCAATGATTGAAACGATTTTAGAAATGTTAGGGATTATCTTTTTAGTTTGGCTTCTTTATTTTAACCCTGAGTATATTTCAAGCTATAGTATAAAGGACAATCGCTTGATTCCATTAACTCCCTTGTTTAATAGTAGTGTATTAATTTTTTATCATCCCATGATCATAGCTGTTTATAGCGTTGGTTTTATTTTATCAATTGGAAAATTATTGATAAGAAGATGGTCGCTTGGTTTAGCTATTTTACATTTTGTTTATAAAGCAGGAGTTTGTCTGCTGCTTTGCTTCATTATAATGAATCAATCAGTTTTTAATCCCGAATTTTTTGAGGAAATCTTTATTTATCCTCCTCAAAAAATCATGCTTCACTTTGACATATTCAGCAATGTTATTATAGCAATCATTATCGGGATTACTTTTTTTGATGTGATAAGACCATTCTCAAAAGTTATTAAAGAAATCTAGGAGGCGGATTTATGTTGCTGGATGGATTATCCCTTCTTTTCTAAAATTTTAAAGAAAAGAAGGGGACTTATTTGAAAGATAAATTGAATCAATTAGCAATTCCATTAATGTTAAATAATGTGTTAGGCCTATTAATTGGACTTTGTGATCAGGCAATGATTGGACATGTTTCAATAACAGGGTTTGCAGCTGTTGGAATTGTAGCAGGAATTATTAATAGTTTATCTGGTGTGTTAGGGAGCATATCTATCACTTTTAATATTTTAGGGGCTCGTGCGAAAGGTGTTGAGGATGATGAATTATTGGAATCATATTACCAAATTCATCTGATACAAAGTTTAATGATTGGCCTCATCTTTACTAGTTTTGTTTTTCTTTTTGGAAAACCTATTCTTCAAATTGTTTATCAACTAGAAGGAAAAGTATTAGATGAAGCCATGAGTTATGCCTTTATTTTTAGCATGACACTTGGATTAAACTTACTTCTATTTACGGGTGCAGCCTATTTTAAAATAATGAATCAAACAAAGTATATTTTAATTAGTAACTTAACAGCGGCTATTTTAAATGTTATCTTTGATTATATTTTAATTTTTGGTTTGTTTGGATTGAAGCCACTTGGGATTATTGGAAATGCGATGGGTTCTGTATTAGCACTTCTTGTTAATCTATGTATCTATTTCTTTGTTTTAAAAATGAGAATACGTAAGAAACCTAAGGCGCTAAATTTAGAACATCTTAAGTGTTCATTAAAATTATCCATGCCATTAATGATTCAAGAATTCCTTGAAAGTACGGTTATTGTGCTAATTATAGGGGCATTAGTTGCCAGAATTGGATTACTTGAAGTGGCGGTTTATCAGCTATTGACGATGATTATTGAGATTACATTGATGCCTACGTATGCGTATGGGCAAGGAGTATTGACCCTCATTGGAGAAGGGATAGAAAATTCGTCTAAAATTTTGTATCAGGGAATTATAAGGGCGCTTCTTTTTTACTTTATTTTCGCTACTTGTTTTATGATAAATCGTGAATCATTATTAGGGTTTATCACAAATCAGTCTGTGATGATTGAGACAGCAAGTAGCTACTTACCGTTTGTATACCTCATCTCAGTTTTATTCATTCCAATGACGTTGTATAAATTTAAATTACAAGCCATTGGTTCCACGAAAAGAGTCATTGCTGATACTTTAATTAGTTATACTATAGGTCTTTTAGTTGCATTTTTATTGGGTTTAATTACTCAACGATTACTTAGTATTTATATTGGACTAGGGAGTGCCTATTGTATTTGTCTATTTCTATTTAGAAGCCATTCGTTTAAAGTTTAATAAATTTAAAAATCACTCTTCTTATTTGATGAGTGATTTTTTTAGTGGGTTACTATCAAATTTTTAAATATATTTGATGAAAAATGATATTAGAGTAAGGATTATATATAAAGTAGGTAAATGCTTAAATTACAGTTTATGAAATCTTTTAAATCAAGAATAAAGCACGATGAAATAGAGATTATGCTCATCTCATTTTTAGAGGGATTAAAATAATTTCTAAATTCAGAAACTATAAAGGATTTATTCTTCATATCTTCTTTATATTTATTTGATAAAATGATGAAGTGACTAAAAAAGGAGTTGTTTGGGTGAATATTTTATTAATTGAAGATGAAGTGCTGGTTTTAGATGCATTAAAAGCTTACCTTGAACGTGAGCAATATCGAGTATTTGTAGCAACAACAGGAAATGAAGGATTGACTATTTTTGAAAAAGAAAAAATAGATCTCGTTATTTTAGACCTCATGCTACCCGATATGAAAGGGGAAGAGATTTGCCAACAAATTCGTGCTATTTCGGATGTTTACTTGTTCATGTTAACAGCTAAAGGGAGTCTTGAACATCGAATTTTAGGATTAAATTTAGGAGCTGATGATTATCTAGTTAAACCATTTAGTCCTCGTGAACTAGTCGCGCGGATTAAAACAGTGGTTAGAAGAATAAATGGACCTTTACAAAATATAAACCTATATGATGATGGTTATTTACTGATTGATCAATCCAAAAGAATCGTTAAAGTTCAAGAAGAAATCGTTCCCTTTACAACAACCGAATTTAATTTGCTCGTTTTGTTAATGGATAATAAAGGTAAAGTTTTGACGCGAGAACAATTGATTAATCAGATACTCGGTTTTGATTTTAATGGCTATGATCGCACAATTGATGTGCATATCAAAAATATTCGTAAAAAAATTGAACAAGATACAAAACAGCCCCGCTATATAGTGACTGTTATGAAAGTGGGATATAAATTTGGGGGCACTTTTAATGGTTAGTATTAGAAGACAATTAACTGTCATGTTTTTTGGATGTGCTAGTTTAACCGCTATTTTAATTTATTATTTTGTCAATGTAACCATTTGTTCTCAAATAGATGAGTATATGATGGAAAATCAGGAAAAACGTAATGAACGCTTGGTCACCTATTTTGAAGATTATTATCAGAAAAATAAGCAGTTCTCATCTGATGCAGGTTCCGAACTAATGCACGAAGCTTATATGAATCAATTTTGTTTGATTTTAATGGATTCAAATCAAAATGTCATTTGGGGGATGAGTCCCGATTCAATAAAAGGAGATAGTATGGCTCCAATATCTGGGGACTATCAGGCAAAGATATACGAACTAAAAGTAGATGATGAGCTAATTGGATATTTAGAAATTGGTCAGCATACCCCATTATTATTATCTCAACAAGATCTTGATTTTAAAGAATCGATTAATCGAAGTATGATATTAAGTACGCTAGTCGCAATTGTGATTATTTTAGGATTGAGTATTCTATTCTCTAAACCTTTATCAAAGGCAATTCATGACGTTTCAAATATGGCATTTAGAATCTCAAAGGGAGTATTTGATTTACGGATTCAACGTAAAAGTAAAATTAGAGAAATACAAATTTTAAATAATAGTATTAATGAATTAGCAGATAAGTTACAACAACAGGATACATTAAGAAAACAATTAATCTCTGATGTATCACATGAGTTAAGAACGCCATTAAATATTCTACAAACTAATTTTGAGGCGATGATTGATGGAGTATTGCCATTAAATCAAGAACGATTACAATCGCTTAATAGTGAGGTCATTCGCTTTGGAGAATTATTAAAAAATCTAGAAGTGTTGAAGAGATTCGATTCGGGAGATGAAAAATCGATGTATGCCCCATTATCTTTATTTGAGCTGATTAACGGGATGGAATCAGAAATAAAAGCTCTATTATCCCAAAAATATATTCAGTATGAATTTAATTCAAGTCTTCTAGAAACAGATCTTATTATTGGAAATTCAAATCAAATTAAACAGGTTATCTTAAATTTAGTTTCAAATAGTTTTAAATTTACCAAAGAATATGGGGTTGTTTTAATTAAGTTATCCAAAACATCAGATGAAATTATTTTACATGTTGAAGATAATGGAATAGGGATTAAAGAAGATGAAATACCCTATCTATTTGAACGATTTTATCGCTCAGATCAGATTCGTCATCAAACAGAGGGTAGCGGCATCGGCTTAAGTATTGTAAAAAAAATTATTGATTTACATGATGCAAAGGTTGAAATTAAAAGTGAAGTAGGGGCAGGAACAATTGTTGAAATTCATTTTTTAAAAGTTATTTAATTTCTTCATATTATCTTTATATCTTTTTGTTATTGTGTTGGGGAAGAGGTGTTGAAGATGAAAAAAATGACCTTTGTAATTGAAGGTATGAGTTGTATGAGCTGCAAGCAAACGATTGAAAAACGATTAAAAAAGCAAAATGGAATCAAAAAAGTGGGAATTAACTATGAAGCAAAACGGTTGAATATTACATTTGACGAATCTTTAATTTCTATAGAACACTTAAAATTAGAGTTAGAGTTATTAGGGTATCAATTAAAAACTGAAAAAGAGGCAAGAGAAGATAAAAAATTAATCCTATTAGCCATTATTTTAATAGCAATTATCTATTTTTTATTTGAACGAGTTACTCCAGATTTTAGTGGATTATTAACCTCAAATCAAAACCTAAGTTATATTATTTTATTTATTATTGGGATTACGACTTCTTTTCACTGTGTCTCTATGTGTGGAAGTCTTGCTCTTTCACAAGTGATTCATCATGAAAATCAAGTTAAACGAAACATTCTTTATAATTTAGGACGTATTATTTCGTATACCCTACTAGGGGGTATCATTGGATTGCTTGGAGGGGTTGTCACAACGGATATTCCATTCTTTAATTTGATGCCAATTATTTTAGGGATTATTATGATTGTCATGGGATTAAGTAAATTCGGATTAATTAGAGAATTAAAAATACCAATGTTTAAATTAGGACGATATAAATCAAAGTTCCAATGTCAAGGACCTTTTATTTTAGGTCTTGCTAATGGACTAATGCCATGTGGGCCATTACAACTCATGCAGTTGTATGCATTAGGAACTGGTACTTTTATACAAGGGGCATTAGCGATGTTTTCCTTTAGTCTTGGAACAGTTCCGTTAATGCTAGGGCTTGGTTTGTTTTTAAATAAACTATCTGCTTTTTCGCGGACATTTGTCTTTAAACTAGGAGCTATCCTAATTATCTTTTTAGGAATCAATATGACATTAAATGGATTAACAACGATTGGCTTCGGTTCAACTTTAAGTTTGCAAACTGAATCTCGAATTGAAGCAGAAATGATGGAGGGGAAGCAGGTCGTCGAATTTGATCTAGGTCGTCGTAATTACGAAGAGATTGTTGTTCAAAAAGGAGTGCCTGTTGAGCTAATAATCAACGCCAGTCAAGGAACGCTCAATGGTTGTAATCGTACACTTATTTTAAAAGATTTTAATTTGAAATCAGATTTAAAAGTTGGAGAGAATGTAATTAAATTTATGCCAACTAAAACAGGGACCTTTACCTATTCATGTTGGATGGGAATGATTCGAAATACAATTAAAGTAATTGATTAAAAAATTGGGATTTTTTAAATCCCAATTTTTTATAATAAGTTTTTGGTTGACAATAATAAGAATGGCATTATAATATAACCATAGACCCCCACCCCGGGGGAGGGAGGTATAGTTAATGAACGAAGAACGAAAAAAAGCACTACAATCATTAAAAACAGCTAAAGGTCAAATAGATGGAATTATTAAAATGATTGAAGAAGAACGTTACTGCATGGATATTTCAAATCAAATTGTAGCAGCGCAAGCGTTACTAAAACGTTCGAATCTTTTAATTTTAAAACAACATTTAAATCATTGTGTGAAACAGGCTGTTATAAACGGTGAAAGCGACGAGAAAATAGATGAAATTATGACCATACTCGAAAAAGCAATGTCTAAATAAAGTGAGGTGATATTATGGAAAGTAAGTCAATGAAAATTGAAGGAATGACCTGTTCTGCTTGCGCAAATCGGGTTGAAAAAGTTGTTTCTAAATTAGATGGCATAAATAAAGCCTCTGTAAACTTCGCAACTGAAACTTTGAGTGTTGAATACAAGACTAGAAAAGTAACGGAGCAAAACATTCAAGAAGCAGTAGAAAAAGCAGGGTATAAAATTCATAAGAATATGAAGACCTATACAGTAGATGTTAAGGGAATGACTTGTTCTGCTTGCGCAAATCGCATTGAAAAAGTAACCGGAAAAATTTTAGGTGTTGAAAATTCAACCGTCAACTTTGCAACCGAAAAATTAACAGTTACGCTTGATGAAAATCAAGTGACATACGGTCAAATTAAAGCAGCCGTAGAAAAAGCAGGGTACGAGATAATTAAAGAAGAACAAAAAGAAACAGAAGTGAAAACAAAAGATGAATCATCAAAATTATTAACTCGTTTCATTGTTTCTTTAATTTTTGCAGTCCCATTATTAATTATTTCAATGGGACACATGGTAGGAATGCCTCTTCCAAAAATGATTGATCCGATGATGAATCCTTTAAACTTTGCACTCATCCAACTTGTTTTAACGTTACCTGTTGTGATTGCAGGGTATAAGTTCTATAAAATTGGATTAAAAAATTTAATTAAACTAAGCCCTAACATGGATTCTTTAATTGCTATAGGAACATTAACAGCATTTTTCTACAGTGTATTCGGAATTTATATGATTACAAAAGGTGATACATCGTACGCTATGCACTTATATTTTGAGTCAGCAGCCGTTATCTTAACGTTAATTACGCTAGGTAAATATTTAGAAGCTGTTTCGAAAGGAAAAACATCTCAAGCTATTCAAGCTTTAATGGGATTGGCTCCAAAGACTGCAACCATTGAACGTCGTGGCCAAGAGTTAGTGTTACCGATTGAAGAAGTATTAGTTGGAGATATCGTAATTGTAAAACCAGGTGAAAAATTACCGGTAGATGGCGTGGTAATAGAAGGAAGCAGTGCCGTGGATGAATCGATGTTAACAGGTGAAAGTATTCCGGTCGAGAAGTCTGAAGGTAGCTTAGTCATTGGTGCTAGTCTCAACAAGACAGGATACATCAAATATCAAGCGACAAAGGTTGGGAAAGATACAGCTCTCTCTCAAATCGTAAAACTTGTGGAAGATGCTCAGGGACAAAAAGCACCAATTGCTAAAATGGCAGATATTATTTCGTCATACTTCGTGCCGATTGTTATTGGACTTGCCATTATCTCCTCGTTAGCTTGGTTATTTGCCGGAGAAACAGGAGTCTTTGCATTATCAATCTTCATTGCTGTTTTAGTTATTGCCTGTCCTTGTGCTTTAGGACTGGCAACCCCAACTGCCATTATGGTTGGAACCGGAAAAGGTGCTGAATATGGGGTCTTAATCAAAGGTGGAGAAGCATTAGAGACAACGTATAAATTAAATACCGTTGTCTTTGATAAAACAGGAACAATTACAGAAGGTAAACCAAAAGTAACAGATATTATTACTATTGATACATTAGAAGATGAGATTTTAGCGTTAGCAGCAAGCGCGGAAAAAGGATCAGAACATCCACTTGGAGAAGCTATTGTACGCGCAGCAGAAGAACGTAACTTATCATTTAGAAGTATTAGTCAATTTAATGCGATTCCAGGACACGGGATTGAAGTTTTAATTGATAAAAGAGATATTTTATTAGGTAATAAAAAATTAATGAATGAGAAAAATATTGATATTAGTTCTGTTAATCTCCAAGCAGATCAATTAGCAACAGATGGAAAAACACCCATGTATATTGCAGTTGATAATAAGTTAGCCGGAATTATTGCTGTAGCTGATACGGTGAAACCAAGTAGCCAAAAGGCAATTGAAACGCTACATGCGATGGGAATCAAAGTAGCGATGATTACAGGTGATAATAAAAAAACGGCCGAAGCTATTGCCAAGCAAGTGAAAATAGACATTGTTTTAGCAGATGTTTTACCTGCTGATAAAGCAAATGAAGTAAAAAAACTTCAAGCTAATGGTGATTTAGTTGCCATGGTTGGTGATGGAATTAATGATGCACCGGCTTTAGCACAAGCTAATGTTGGAATTGCGATTGGAAGTGGAACTGACGTTGCAATTGAATCAGCAGATATCGTCTTAATGAGAAGCGACTTAATGGACGTTTCGACAGCGATTAAATTAAGTAAAGCAACGATTCGTAATATTAAACAGAACTTATTCTGGGCATTTGGATATAATATTTTAGGAATTCCAGTTGCGATGGGAATATTACATATCTTTGGAGGGCCGTTATTAAATCCAATGATTGCAGCGGCTGCCATGAGTTTAAGTTCTGTTTCAGTTTTATTAAATGCATTAAGATTACGTAATTTTAATGCTTAAAAGTTAAGGAGGAATTAAAGATGAAAAAGAAAATTCAATTAGATGGTATGAGCTGTGGACATTGTGTGGCACATGTTAAAGAAGCATTAGAAACATTAGAAAATACAACAGATATCCAAGTTGAATTAGGAACACAGTCAGTACTTGTTGAAACAGGAGCAACTGATGAATTAATTCGTCAAGCGATTGATGATGCTGGTTATACAGTTGTATCAATTGACTAATAGGAATTAATAAAAAGCTATGCACACTTTGTGTGCATAGCTTTTTTAATATCCGAAATAAGGTAATAAGATAAACCATAGAAGATGCAGACAATTAATAATGAAATAGAACCCCAATAAGACAAAAATACACCGATTTGTTAACTTTATCATTTTAGGAGTTGCTGATTGAAGTCGGTAATAAAGATAGATAAATAAAAGAGCTGGAATAATTCCCTTTACCCAAAAAGTAGCAAAGTTGTTTTTTATCATAGATGCCATCAAAGGATTAGCTTCTAAAATGAGTCCAGTTCGAATTAAAAGTAACGTTAGAAGAATATCACTAACATTTAAAATGTATAAAAGGATAAGCTTGACTTTAATATGACTTAAACTAGTTTGTTTAATAAATTGAAACATGTATCTCCCTACCTTTCAAGGTCCTTCTATCTTTAATATAGGACGGTAAGGGATGTTATATTCTTGTATCTTACAAATTTGTAAGACAGTTCAATAGGTAATGTAAGACGGACTTTGTATAATGAGTAAGGTTGGATTAACAATAATAATATTTGAATAGGTATTAAAGATAAAGGAGTTGTTATAGATGAGTACCATTTTAAGTGTTGAAAAAGTAGAAAAGTATTATGGAAATAAAGATAATGTCACAAAAGCTATTGATCAAATTAGTTTTAAAGTTGATAAAGGAGAATTTGTTGGCATCATGGGACCATCAGGAAGTGGAAAAACAACTTTATTAAATTGTATTTCTACGATTGATAAAGTAACAACAGGTCATATTTTAATTAATAATCAAGATATCACGACGATGAAATCTAAAGTATTAGAAAATTTTCGTCGTGATGAATTAGGATTCATTTTCCAAGATTTCAATCTTCTTGACACGCTAACAGCTTATGAAAATATTGCACTCGCATTAACAATCCAAGGATGTAAAGTAAAAGAAATTGATCCGCTTATTCAAGCAGTTGCTAGCAAACTTGAAATTACCCAAGTCCTATCAAAATATCCATATCAAATGTCAGGGGGACAAAAGCAACGTGTAGCTTCAGCAAGGGCAATTGTCACAGACCCATCGATTATTTTAGCGGATGAACCGACAGGTGCACTTGATTCAAAATCTTCTCGTCTATTGCTTGAATCATTTGAAAAATTAAATCAAGAATTAGAAGCAACTATTTTAATGGTGACGCATGATGCGTTTACAGCAAGTTATGCACATCGTATTTTATTTATTAAAGATGGTAAAATCTTTAATGAGTTAATTCGAGGCAATGATTCACGTAAAGAATTCTTTAATCGAATTATTGAAGTCATGACCATTCTCGGAGGTGACATCAATAATGTATTCTAAAATTGCGCTTGGAAATGTCCGCAAAAGTTTTAAAGATTACGCTATTTATTTCCTAACCTTAACTTTTGCAGTCTGTATTTTTTATTGTTTTAATTCGATTGAGTCACAAAAAGCAGTTCTTGATATGAGTGCCTCACAAGCCGGTTATATGGAAAGTATTAATCAACTTCTATCAATGGTCTCTGTTTTCGTTGTGTTTATATTAGGTGGACTTATTCTATATGCGAACAACTTCCTCATCAAAAAGCGTAAAAAAGAACTAGGTGTTTACATGACGCTGGGAATGGGGAAAAGTAAAATTTCGAAAATATTAGTCTTAGAAACTTTTATTGTTGGAATTTTATCATTAGTCGTTGGACTAGGAGTAGGAATTCTTTTATCACAAGGACTTTCTGTGTTTACTGCAAAATTATTCGAAGTAGGTATGACACAATTTCGATTTGTTATTTCATTTAGTGCGATTATAAAAACAATCATTTATTTTGGGTTGATTTTCTTATTTGTGATGTTTTTTAATACAATCATTATTTCAAAATATAAATTGATTGACTTATTAAATGCTTCTAAAAAATCAGAAACAATTAAAGTTAAAAATCCAATCCTTTCACTTCTCATCTTTTTAGTAGCAGTTATTATGCTAATAACTGCGTATGGCATTGTGCTAAAAGTCGGACTAAATGAGATGAGCAGTCTCTTTAATCTTTCAATTGTACTTGGAATTATTGGGACCTTAGGATTTTTCTATGGTGGAGCAGGATTTTTATTAGCGATGATCCAACGTAGTCAAAATATCTACTTAAAGAAATTAAATATCTTTGTAGTTCGTCAAATCCATAGTAATATCAATACAAATTTCCTATCTGTTTCGCTCATCTGTTTAATGTTATTTATTACAATCGGTGGGTTATCAACAGGTTTAAGTATGAAGACATCTATTGAAAATGGAATTGTGGCTCCTTTTGATGCTTCGGCCTATATGTATGTGGATGATGAAGATGAAATCAAAACCATGCAACAAGTTGTTGAAAAACTAAATTTTGATTTTAAGGGAAATGAGCATATGTTTTTTGAAGCATATAGATTAGAGGGGATATCTACAGGAGACCTTATTTTACCTTACGTAACGGGAACATTAAAAGATCAATTAGAGAATGGTTATTGGAATTCTATTAATGCTATTAAAATTTCAGACTATAATAAAATTCAACATTTATTAGGAAAGGATTCAATTACCTTAAATGATCATCAAATTTTAGTGACTTCAAATTTCTCAAAATTCCTAGAACCGCTAAAGGTGTATTTGAAAAATAATTCAGAGATTAAAATAAATGGTGAAACATTCGAAATCAAAAATAAAGACGTAATGACTGACGCAACTTATAATTCTGCTTTAGCTGATAATATATTAACTTTGATTGTTCCAGATAAGGTAGTTTCTAGCCTAGAGCCAACTATGACTTATATGAACATTCAGTATACAGCACAAGATAAAGTAGAAGCTGAGTCTTATTTTGGTGATTACTTAAATAGTTTTTTTGAAGAAGGTAGTAAAGATGGGATTTTTCTCATCGGTTATACAAAACAACAAATCTATGAAAATAGTCGTGCAACGTCGACAGTAGTTTTATATGTAGGACTTTATTTAGGAATTGTCTTTTTATTATCTAGTGCAGCAGTCTTAGCACTGCAACAATTATCGGAAGCTAGTGATAGTATCGAACGTTACAAATCATTACGAAAAATCGGCGCCACTCAAAAAATGATTAATAAAACAATCTTTATTCAAACATTAATCTACTTCGCCTTACCACTTGTACTGGGAATGATTCATGCAGTATTTGGTATTTATGTAGTTAATAAAGATTTAACATCACTATATGGGCAGTCCGATATATTAGTTTCATCGATTATGACGATGATGGGGATTATCGTTATTTATGGAGGGTATTTCCTCACAACGTATGTGGGTTACAAATCAATCATCAAAAATGCTAAATAATTAAAGTTGTTTACAATGATTCATCACTAAGAAAAGGATGCAAAAAGGCATCCTTTTTGAAATTAACATATGATTTTGATAAAGATATCTTATATAATTTAAGTTATATTGAGAGGGATGGTAGGGGAATGATTATTTTTTATAAATGTTTAATTTTAATGATTGTGTGTGTTGATTTTATTTATCTTATGATAAATAAAAATAATAAGTTATTTTATATTAGTAATCATTCATATCAAGTGAAAGATACTAGTTTGTATCCGATAATTCGAATTTATCAAGTGAGTATTTTATTATTCGTTATAGCAATCATAGGAATTCTTGATATTAATTTCATGTGGTTACTTGTAACAGCAATGATGGTTCTTGAATTCGTCATCGTCAAGGTGGCTTTGAAAAAGAATTATTTAGAATTAATGAGTAAGAAGTAATAGTTTATAAAAAAGCGACTTTTATTCTCGATTAGGTAGAGAGGAAGGTCGCTTTTTTGATAAGTATTAAAATCTTTATAAAATCTTTAAAATTTTATCATAAGATACACTCAGTTAAGAAATTAAAGGAGTGCGATAAATGATGGAAACCGTATTGTTTGTGGATAACTTAAATAAAAAAATCAGACGACGTGAGATTATAAAGGATGTGAGTTTTACGGTAGGTAAAGGTGATATTTGTGGATTTATCGGTCCTAATGGAGCGGGAAAAACAACGATTATTAGAATGTTAACCTCACTTGTTAAACCGACATCGGGACAGATTCAATTAAATGGTTATGATGTCGTCACACAGCGTAAAGAGGCTTTGCAAAATCTTGGAGCAATTGTTGAGTCGCCAATATTCTTTTCCCATATGAGTGGGGAGGAAGTCTTGATGAACCTAGCGTTATTAATCCCAAATAAAACAAAGTCAGAGCGCCTTGCAAAGGTTTTAGAAGTGCTAGAGGTTGTAGGACTAAGTGATCGGAAAAAAGATAAAGTTTCAACGTATTCTCTTGGAATGAAGCAACGACTAGGGATTGCACAGGCTTTACTTAATGACCCTCAAATCATTATTTTAGATGAGCCTGCGAATGGACTCGATCCACTTGGAATGGTAGAACTCCGTGAATTAATCTTGAAACTAAATACGGAGCAGGGGATTACGTTCTTTATCTCAAGTCATCTACTAGATGAACTTCAAAAAATTTGTAACAAGCTTGTCATTATTAAAAGCGGGACTATCGCTTGGCAGGGGGCTAAAGACGATTTCTTAGCCCTAGGTAATCAAGACGCAACGCTTGAAGAAGTCTTCATTAAGTTAATTCAGTAGGAGGATGACATGAAACAATTAATTCACAGTGAATTCAAACGATACTTTTCTAAAAAATCATGGTTGGGTGTTTTAGGTTCAATTCCATTTATGATTGCTTTGATGGCTTCACAAAGCCTTAAAGCAAACCAAATCGTGACACTGGATAGAGTGGCAAGTTTTAATACGTTTGCTTTATACACGCCACTGCATAAAATTTTTACGTTTTATTTATTTGCAGTGGTCATCTTACTTGTTGTAACGACAATCGCAAGTGAGTATGAAAAAAGTGAAATTCGAATGGTACTCATTAGAGGATATAGTACACGACAAGTCTTTTTCGTGAAACTCATGATGATCGTATTGGCGCTATTTATTTTTATCGTCGGCTATGTTGCCTGTTCCTATTTAGTAGCATCCGTGATATTTGAACATCAGACTGTTATTTCAAGCTTTTTAAGTTTTGACGATTTAACGTCAGTTCAAGTGTTTCTGATGACCCTTAAGTACTATGGGCTCCTATTTTTAATTTTAGCAGTCTTTGCTATGGTCATTGCTTTTTTTGCGATGTTTACAAAGTCAGTTATTAGTACAACAGTCATTGGATTATTAATAGTCGTGGCATCATTTGGATTTTATATGGTCACACAATTAGTGGGACGGTACATCAGTGGAATAGATATCAATCAATTAAATTTACTTGCGTTACCACTGATGCAATTAAAGGGGGCTTATCAAATTGTAGCGGGACATACGACTAGCCTGCATCAGAGCCTTACGATTTTAGGAAGCTATTTTATATTGTTTATGGGATCAAGTTATTATCTGACAGGTCGTCAGGACCAATTTATTTAATGAGGTGAAGAGAATGAAACAATTAATTCAAAGCGAGCTATCGCGTCTTGTGATGAGACGTCGAACAGCTATTATTTTAATCATCAGTCTATTAGCATTTATATTTATAGCATTTTTTAATTCAACGTTTGGAGTTGGATTTTATGATCCATTCGTGACCGCTAATTTAGATTCTTTAAATTTTACACCTTTTATTTTACGTGACTATCATTTTTATTTAGTTCTGATTTTGTGCCCGCTATTAGTGGTAGAAACGTTTAATCGTGAACGTTATAGTGGAGAGTACCGAATGGTGATGATTCGTCCTTATTCAAGAGTGCAACTTTATGTTGCTAAAATATTGACGCTTGCGATTGTTATGGGGGTATTTTCAATCATATTGTGGATGATGGCAAATATATTTGCTCAGCTGATGTTACCTAAGGTAATGAACACGTCATTCTTTGAATCACAGACCTTATATACGAGCACTGAAGCAATCCTATTTAGTCTAAAATTTTACATTGTAGAATATGTTATCTTAATCAGTGTGATGGGAGTCATCAGTCTGATCTCACTTCTATTACCAAATACGATTTTAGCATTCTTAGGATCAGTGTTCGTGTTATGTCTTGTTGGATTCGGAATGCCAGTATTTGAGTTTTTAGTAAGTTCAACACGCTCTATTTTTGATTTATTACTTGGAATGGGAAGTAGCGGAAATGTTATACTATATGTATTGGTTATTTTAGGAATTGGAATTGGAGGTTCCTATGCATTGTTTAGACGTAACGACTATTTATCTTAGAGGTGAACGATGAGTCAAAAAATATTAGTGGTAGACGATGATTTAGAAATTTTGGAAATGTTATATGATGCGTTAAATGATGAAGGTTATCTTGTGTATAAAGCATCAAATAGTTTTGAGGCTAGAAGTCAGCTCAAAGTAAATCCTGATTTGATGATTTTGGACGTCATGATGCCAGGTCAGGATGGATTTGAGTTTTGTAAGGAAATTCGCTCAGTCGTGAGTTGCCCCATTATTTTTCTAACGGCGAAAGTTTCAGAATCAGATTTAATTCAGGGATTCGCCATTGGGGGAGATGATTATCTAACAAAGCCATTTAGTTTACGAGAATTAAGGGCGCGAGTTGCGGCGCATCTTCGCCGAAATGAACGTCAAAGTTCAAGGGAGCAAAGTTTTTTAATTTTTCAACATTTAAAAATTAATTTACAGAGCAGAACTGTTTTATATTTCGATGAATGCGTACCGCTGACGAAGCGAGAATATGAGATTGTGGAATTGCTAGCCTTAAATAAAAATCAGGTTTTTTCAAAGGAACAAATCTATGAATTGGTATGGGGGTTAGATGCTGAAGGTGATTGTGCGACGGTAGCAGAACATGTTAAGAAAGTTCGTTCTAAATTTCAAACAATTCAAACTGATTTCAATTATTTAAAAACTGTTTGGGGTGTCGGATATAAGTGGGATGTGTAATAAGAAGGAGCAAAATTAGATGCTAAAAGAACGTTCATTATCAACTCAAATTAATTTAAGTTTTCTTGGGATTTTGAGTTGCACCTTTGTGAGTACCGTTGTGATAATTTTTTTATTTTTAGTAGTAGCTCAGTATGTAGCGTATCCTGCTAATCATTATGAACAACAACTTCCAATGATTGTGGATTATGTGAATCAACATTCAAGTTCATTGTTAATAGGGGAAGGAAAAGAAGAATTTGAAAGGACCTTTGATTTGAGTAAAGTCACGTATCAAATCGTTAACTTTGATACGGAAGGTGAATCAGATTTAATCTCAAAATTAAATACAACACAATCTGATGGAAATGGAAATTATACAAAGTATATTCCGCTTACGGATAGTAAAGGAACGTTAAAAGGATGCCTTAGCTATACATATCCCCTTCGATTAATGCCATTAGAAAATCGGCAGTTTGTCTATTTAATCATGTTTATCGGAGTCTTTAGTTTACCATTTCTATTTTTGATTTTTTATATGTGGTTCTTCGGGAAAAAGTTAAAAATTAATGTGATGATTCCTCTTCAAAAGTTGAAATGGGCATCGCAAAAAATTGAGAATCAAGATTTAGATTTTGAGTTGCATGAAGACTATAATAATGAGTTTAATGAAGTAATCGTCTCATTTGAAAAAATGAGAAAAACATTAAAAGAAACGTTAACAAAACAATGGCAAATTGAACAGCAACAAAAAGAATTAATTTCAGCACTTGCCCATGATTTAAGAAGTCCTTTGACTGTTATAAAAGGTCATGTTGAATTATTGCAAGATGGTGCTTATCAAAATGAAGCGAGATGTTTAAAGTATTTAAATGTCTTAGAAGGGGCAACGAATCGATCAATCGTGTTAGTAGAGGATTTAAATTTATTATCTCAACTTGATCAACTAGATTTTATTTTCCAACAAGAAAATGTTAATGTGCTTCAATATTTTTCAACTGAACTTGAATCATATGAGGATATTTGTCTGAAATATCAATTAAACTTGAGGACTGATTTAGATTTGTTAAATCCAACACTCATAATGAAGTGTGATCCGCTTAGATTATCAAGAGTGCTCGATAATATTCTGATGAATGCCTGTCGATATGCGCCTACGTCCTCTGATATTGGTGTCTTAGTGTATCAGAAAAATAAGGCAGTGATTTGTGAGATTACAGATCAAGGAAATGGATTTTCGGAGGAGGATTTAAAGTATGGACTTGAAAAGTTTTATCGAGGAAATAAAGCCCGTTCTAAAGATGGAGGCTCGGGTCTAGGGCTTTATATTTGTCAACGAATTATGAAGTTGCATGGAGGAGAAATCGTGCTTTCTAATCAAGAAAGTGGGGGCGCCAAAGTTGTAGTTTATTTACCGTTACAGGATTGATTTTATTTAGATTGCTTGGTTGACAATAAAAAATGCGAGTGGTATTATAGGTTTTATAAAACGTATACATTAAGGGGCCAGCTATGAAGATAAAACGAGTATTAAACAATAATGTTGTCGTTTCTCTTGATGGAAAAGGACAAGAAATTATTGTAATGGGCTGTGGTATTGCCTTTCAAAAGAAACCTAATGATATCGTTAATAAGTCTAAAGTTGAGAAGGTTTTTGTACTAGAAGATCAGATGATGATTGGAAAGTTCCAACAACTTTTAGATGAAGTTCCAATGGAATATATGACCATTACGGATCGAATTATTAAGTATACAGAAGAGAAGTTTAACAAACCGATTAAGGATATTGTCTATCTGTCAATTACGGATCATATCTATAACTCTGCGTTAAGATTTAAAGGTGGAGTTGTCCTTAAAAACGGATTGCTTTGGGACATTAAACGTCTGTATAAAGAGGAATTTGAAGTAGGGTTATATGCATTAAAAGTGATTCAAGAAGAAGTTGGCATTGAATTCCCTGAAGATGAGGCAGCTTATATTGCGACTCATATTGTCAATGCAAGACTTAATGAAGAAATCCCAATTGTCATGAATATGACGAAAATGACGCAAGAGATTTTGAACATCGTTAAATACCATTATCGAATGGAGTTGGACGAGGAATCTTTAGCTTACAGTCGATTTGTAACACACTTAAAATTTTTTGCACAACGCCTTTTTAACAATAAAAAATATGTGAGTCAAGAAGATGATGAATTGTATAATATTGTGAAGTTAAAATACAAGGATGCTTATGAATGCGCAAAAAAAATTGACAAGTTTTTAGAACTTGAGTATAATTACAAACTGACACATGAAGAAGAACTTTATCTCATCATCCACATTGAACGGGTGGTAGAAAAACATAAATAATCAGGATTGTGACTGGTAAGGCAGGCAAGACCTAAGTTTGGGAAATACGCTATGAGTATAGCTATTAGTATGCCCTTCTTAGGTCTTTTTGTTATTTATGTTCAAAATAATCAGGATTGTGACTGGTAAAGCAGGCAAGACCTAATTTGAGTTATATGGGACGAAACTATCCATTGGACCCCGTATGCTCATTTTAGGTCTTTTTTGTTACTTAAAAGGGAGATGAATCTAAATGAAAAAATATTTAGTCCTTGATATAGGTGGAAGCTCAATTAAATATGCTATGATGAATGAATCGGCGGAGTTTTTAAGTAAAGGCAGTGTTAAAACACCGCTTGATTGTATTGAAAGTTTAGTTGAAATCATTGGTCAAATTTATGATGATTATAAATTTGAGATTGAAGGAATGGCTATTAGTATGCCAGGTGTTTTAGATTCAGATACAGGTTATGCGTATAGCGGTGGATGGTTAAAATACAATAGTGGACAAAATATTATTGAAGTATTAAAAAAACGTTGTAACACAGTGATTGCTATTGAGAATGATGCGAAATGTGCAGCATCGGCTGAACTTGGTTTTGGAAGCTTAAAGGGATGTAAGGATGCGGCAGTTATTGTACTAGGAACTGGTGTTGGTGGTGGGATTATCATTGATGGTAAAGTTCACAAAGGGAGTCATTCATTTGCAGGAGAATTTAGTTTTATGCGTATGAATTGCAACGAGATTGATGCGATGAACCACGTTTGGGGTTTGAAAAATGGTGCGCCTGCACTAGCAGAAACAGTGGCTAACATCAAAGGTATACCTGTTGAAGAGGTGAACGGATTGTTCATTTTTGAATTGGCGAATTCAGGAGATGCAAAAATATTAACAGTCTTAGATGAGTTCACAAGATGGATTGCGATGCAAATTATTGATATTCAGTGTCTAATTGATCCTGAGTTAGTAGCAATTGGTGGAGGAATTAGTGCTCAGCCATTGTTAATTGAATTGATTCAAAAGCATCTAGACTCAATGGAAGAAAACTTCGGATTCTACAAGCCTTCAGTTAGAGTGGTACCTTGTGAATTTAGAAATGATGCAAACTTAATTGGAGCATTATATAGTTTCTTAACAAAAAATAATTAATGACGTTATCTAGGCTAAATGCCTTTAGATATATATTGGATTGTTACTGGTAAAGCAGGCAAGACCTTCATGTTAAATTTCAAAACAATGGAGGAAAAAATGATGGATTATGCAAAACTTGCAAAAGAATTATTGGATTTAATGGGTGGAAAGCAAAATGTTAAGGATGTCACTCATTGTGCAACACGTTTACGATTTAATTTAAAAGATGATTCAATCGTAGATGAAGCAAAAGTAAAAAAAGTAAAAGGTGTCATGGGAGTGTCTAACAAAGGTGGGCAATTCCAAGTCATTATCGGTCAAGATGTTGCGAAAGCACACCGTGAATTATTGAAATTAGGAAACTTCGCTGGAATGGGAGCTGGGGCTTCAAAGAAGGAAAAAGGAAAAGTTTTAGATACAATATCAGGTATCTTTAATCCGATTTTACCAGCTATTACGGGAGCAGGAATGATGAAAGCTCTGTTAGTTTTACTAACAGCTTTAAACGTTGTTTCCCCAACGAGTCAAACGTATATTGCCTTAGAATTTATTGCAGATGCTGCCTTTTACTTCTTACCTATGATGTTAGCCGTCACATCAGCTAAGAAATTTAATACAAATGCCTTCTTAGCCATTACAATTGCGGGAGTTTTATTACATCCAACATTTGCAGGAATTGTTGGAGCGGGAGAGCCCTTCTCATTCATTGGATTACCAGTTCAGTTAGTGGGATACGGAACATCTGTTATTCCGATTATTTTAGCTGTGTGGTTAATGTCTTATGTTGAAAAATTTGCTGAAAAAGTGACGCCTAAAGTCGTTAGCTTCTTTGTGAAGCCATTATTAACAATTTTAATTGTTGCACCAATTACATTAATGGTTATCGGCCCTCTAGGCATGATGATTGGTAATGGATTAGCCTATGTGTTCTTATGGATGTCAGAAAACTTAGGTTGGTTAGCTTTACCGGTTATGGCGGCACTTTGTCCTTGGATTGTCATGACAGGTATGCACCATGGATTTACACCGTTAACAATGTCTGCTTTTGCTAAATATGGATATGATCCAATTACTTTCCCTGCAAGTTTATGTTCAAATATTGCACAAGGTGGAGCAGCCTTAGCCGTAGGGTTTAAATCTAAAAATCCTGAGATTAAGCAGTTAGCGACATCAGCAGGGATTACAGCGGTATTTGGTGTAACAGAACCAGCGTTATTTGGGGTTAACTTAAGATTTAAAAAACCAATGTTAGGAGCGACAATTGGAGCGACGGTTGCTGCTATTTATGCTGGAGTTGTTGTTTTAAAAGCATTCGCAATGGCAACACCAGGATTAGCTTCACTTGCAATGTTTATTGGAGAAGGGCAATTCTCTAAAAATATTTTACATGCCATCATTACATTAGTCATTGCGTTAGTTGTTTCATTCATTGCAACATGGATGATTGGATTTGAGGATGAACCGGTTGAAGTAGAAGCAGCCGAAGAAGAAAAAGAAATTGTACCATTAAATAAAAAAGTAAAAGTGATGAGTCCAATGGAAGGAAATATTGTACCGTTATCAGACGTTAATGATGCAACATTCTCACAAGAAATTATGGGAAAAGGAATTGCAATTGAACCGACTGTTGGTCAAGTCGTAGCACCATTCGATGGAACTGTTACTGCTCTATTTCACACGAAACATGCGATTGGATTAACATCTGATGAGGGTGTAGAAGTATTAATTCATGTTGGAATCGACACAGTTCAATTAAATGGAGAACATTATAAAGCGTATATCCAAAATGGCGATAAAATCAAAGCAGGTGATTTATTAGTGGAATTTGATATTGAAGCGATTAAGGTTGCTGGATACGAAGTGGTAACACCGGTAATCATCACTAATACACCTACTTATAGTGATATTATTCCAATGAAAGAAGGCTTAATTTTAAAAGGTGAGGAGTTATTAACTATATTATAGGTAGAAAGGATGAGTTTTTATGTTATCAGGTGTATTTCAAAAAGAGTTCTTATGGGGAGGCGCAGTTGCGGCGAATCAATTAGAGGGAGCTTGGAATGAAGATGGAAAAGGAGTTAGCATCGCAGATGTTTATACGGCAGGAGCTGTAGATAAATTTCGTGAAGTTACAGATGGAGTTTTAGATGGAGTATACTATCCAAACCATGTCGGGATTGATTTCTATCACCGTTATAAAGAGGATATTAAGTTATTTGCTGAAATGGGATTCAAATGTTTCCGTACGTCTATTGCGTGGACACGAATTTTTCCACAGGGTGATGAGTTAGAGCCAAATGAAGCGGGATTACAATTTTATGATGATTTATTTGATGAATTATTAAAATATGGAATTGAGCCTGTTATTACATTATCTCATTATGAAATGCCATATCATTTAGTAAAAGAATATGGTTCATGGCGTAACCGTCAATTAGTTGATTTCTATACACGTTATGCAGAGGCTGTTTTGAAACGTTATAAAGATAAAGTAAAGTATTGGATGACTTTCAATGAAATGAACGGAATTCCTCATATGCCTTGGGTCACAGCAGGAATTCAAATCCAAGATGGAGAGGATAAAAAGCAAGTCTTTGCTCAAGCAGCGCATCATCAATTTGTCGCGAGTGCTAAAACGGTAAAAATGGCACGTGAAATCAATCCAGAAATGAAAATGGGATGTATGGTTATCATGGGATATACATATCCGAATACATGTAATCCATTAGATTCGATTGAACGTGAAGCATTCATGGATGAGACATTAATGTTTACAGATGTTGTCGTTCGAGGTTATTATCCAAAATCAGCCTTACTTCGCTATGAACGCGAGGGAATTAATGTTGTCATGGAAGATGGCGATTTAGAGGTTATTAAAGAAGGAACAATGGATTATATTGGATTTAGCTATTACATGTCATTTGTTGCCTCATCAGAAGCAGGAGAAACGGTAAGTGGAAATGGAATCGCATCAGTTAAGAATCCATATTTAAAAGCCAGTGACTGGGGATGGCAAATTGATCCAGTAGGGCTACGCTTAACCCTAAAGTTATTACATGATCGTTACCAAATTCCATTATTCATTGTTGAAAATGGATTTGGAGCACATGATGTGATTGAAGAAGATGGTTCAATTAACGACGATTATCGTATTGAATACTTAAAACAACATATCATTGAAATGAAAAAAGCAGTTGAAATTGATGGTGTTGAATTAATTGGATATACACCTTGGGGATGTATTGATCTTATTAGTAACGGAACAGGTGAGATGAAAAAACGTTATGGATTTATTTATGTTGACCGTGATAATGAAGGTAACGGAACACTAGAACGTTCTAAGAAAAAAAGCTTTGAGTGGTACAAAAAAGTCATCGCAACGAATGGAGAGGAACTATAAAATATCTTCATTAAACGTATATAAATTAAACTTCTAATATCTTTCAAACAAAAAAGAGATAGTTCGCCTGTAGAACTATCTCTTTTGATATAGTTTTTTTATACTAGTGTGAACGACATATCTGAACTTATATATAGTGTTTATCATTTTTTACTTCTTTGATTTTATCTTCAAGAATTTGAGCCAGTATAGCTTCTTTATGCATAGTATATCTGTCTCTAGCAATAGGTGAAACTTTAATTAACATAATAAATAGGTCAAGAAGGAAGAATACAATTATATTAAAAGTTAAAAAGTGTTTTTCATTATTACTTCTCTAGGATAAACCTTAATTATAGTTGCATTATATTAATTAGAATATAAGAATGTCATTTTTATATCTTACAAAAAGGCCGCGGTTCTGTAAGAGAGGACCAATTTATGTTATACTTTTTAAAAGTATTGAGAAGGAGGATATTTTTTATGACGTCAAATCGCTTTAAGAAGCAGTTAGATTTTTTAATTGAAATTGATAAAGTTAAAAATATTTTACGTATGACATCCATTGCAGATGGAAGCCGTCGTGAAAATGATGCTGAGCATTCATGGTCACTTGCAATGATGGCCTTATTATTTCACGAATATATGCCTCACACAGATATTTTGAAGGTAATTAAGATGGTTCTAATTCACGATTTAGTTGAAATCTATGCAGGAGATACATTTGCATTTGATGAAACTGGGTATGAGGATAAGGAAGAAAGAGAACAGTTATCTGCAGATAAAATTTTTGGAATTTTAGAATCAGACCAAGGTCAAGAGTTACGTCGTTTATGGGATGAATTTGAGGCTTGTGAAACAGAGGAAGCACAGTATGCTGCCATGCTTGATCGTTTACATCCTTTTATTATGAATTATCTTCATGAAGGTGGGACCTGGAAGGTGCACCAAATTACAGATGAGCAAGTTTATAAACGTAATCAGATTACATTAGATAAAGGCCCACAAGAGTTTATTGATTTTATTCATGAAGTTGTCACTGACTTTGTTGAAAAAGGTTATATTAAGTCAACCAAATAAAAAAAATGATAG